>JAYVUZ010000014.1:0-10827 GCA_043787415.1 Fimbriiglobus sp.
GGGGCCGCCCGCCAGGCGACGGCGTCGTCGATGTTGCCCTCGTCGCCCGAGCCGGAGTAGGTGACCTCGACGCGGGCGATGCCGGCGGCGGCCAGGCGGCCGCATAATGCGGCCGGTGTCATGACTTCTCTCGGGTCGTGGGGGCGGGGACGAACGGGCCGGTGCGGGCGGGCTGGACGGCCCAGCTCCGGCCGTTCTGCGCGACGACGACGGCGGCGGGCGAGTAGCGGACGGACACGCCGCGCGACAGGACGGTGCCGCGGCCGCCGGCGTCGTCCCGGTCTTCGGCCTCGTAAATCGCCCGCTGGGTCGCTTTGAGGAGCTGGTACGCCGACCGGACCGCCGGCGCCCCGCGGCTGATGCCCAGGTCGCCGGTCGGGACGGGCTTGAACGGCCGGACCGCCGCCGCCGGGGCGTCCCGGTCGCCGCCGGTGAACGGCCGGTAGCCGCCGGCCGCCGGGTCGTAGGCCCGCTCGACCCGGTACAGGGCGAAGGCGGCCAGGTCATCGTACCGGCCGAGGCCGAGGTCGACGAACAGCTGGTACGCCTCGGCCGTCAGCCGCAGCTGGTCCCCGGTCAGGGTGACCGTCGCCACGTAGCCCGACGCGGCTGCGGGGCCGCCGGCGGCCTGCGTCCGTCTCGCCCGGGTGGCGGTCAGGGCGGCGGCGGCCCGGCGGCGATCTCGACGGTCGCCGCCGCCGACAACGGGTCCGTTGAGGACAGCCCCGGGTGGGACGCCAGGGCCGTCAGGTCGACGGGCCTCCCCTGTCGGTCGCGGAGGACGTGGGCCAGGACGACGGGGACGCCGGCGTCGACCGCGAAGGCGGCCCGCCGGGTGTCGACGGGACAGCCCTCCCGGGTCGCCCCTTCCGGGGCGACGAGGGGGGCGAGTGGCGACAGCCAGGACAACGGGGGAACCGGCACCGGGAGACTCCCGGTCGGTTAGGAGACCGTGAGAGTAAAGATGTCGGTGCCCGCCAACCCTTCCGGGTCCCGCACGGTCAGGGTGACCGTGGTGACGCCGGTCTTGCCGGCCGCCGGGGCCACGGCGACCGTCCGGGACGCCCCGGTGCCGCCGAGGGTGACGTTGGCGTTGGGCAGGAGCGTCTTGTTGCTGGACGTCGCCGTCAGTACGAGCGACGTGAGCGGGGTGTCGGCGTCGGCCACGGTGGCGGCCAGCCCGGTAACCGCCACACCGACCGTGCTCGTCTGGCTGGCGGGCGCGACCACCGTCGGGGCCAGTTTGACGATGACCTGCGGGGTGCGGACGATCCGCAGGATCGGCGTGTCCGCCCCCAGGGCGAGGGCGACGGCCTCCTGCCGCCGCCGGGTCAGGGTGTCGGAGGTGGTGCGGCACGCCTCGGTCGGGCTGCCGAACACCTGAGCCTCGCCACCGGCCGGGATGGTGACCCCGTGGGCGCTGAGATACCAGTAGAACTGGGTGGTCGCCAGGGCTACTCAGAGATGGAAGGTGGGGCCTTCTCCGTGCAGGTCGGCGAGGCGCAGAGCGAGTCGAGCCTCTTCGGGTTCGACCCGCCGAAGGTCCGCATCGAAATCCGGGCCAACAAGAAGGTCGTCTCGGTGCCGGTGAGCGCCTCCTACGGGTTCGAGGACGCCACGGGCGAGGTGAAGCTGAAGGTCGCCGAGCAGGACGCCAAGCGGCTCGAACCGAACACCGTCACCCTGATGATCTGCGAGGACATCACCCAGAAGACGGTCGGGGTGTACCTCATCGACGCCACCACGGGTGCGGAACTGGCGGCTCCGCTGACGGTCGAGGTCGCCATTTCGATGTGAGGGTGAGCCATGTCAGGGTTAGACAAAAAAGCGGCGTCGGTGTTTGCGGGCAAAGTCGTCCGCAAGGATCTCGTGCGCAAGGTGAAGGTCGGGGCCAACGTCCCGGTCTTCGTCCTCGAATACCTGCTCGGGAAGTATTGCGCCACCGACGACCCGGTCGCCATCGACGCCGGGCTGCGGGTGGTGAACACCACGCTGTCGGCGAACTTTGTTCGGCCCGATGAGGCGAACAAGGCCCAGTCGATGGTGAAGGACAAGGGGAAGCACACCTTCATCGACAAGGTGCAGGTCCGCTACGTCTCCGACGACGACAAGCACTGGGCCGAACTGAAAAACTTCGGGCACAAGTTCGTCCACGTCCCCGAGCACTACCTGCGGCAGTTCGACCGGCTGCTCATGGGAGGGATCTGGGCCCAGGTGGACATCAAGCACCAGTACGTCGAGGAGGCCAGCGGGAAGCGGAGCCCGTTCTGGATCGAGGGGCTCAAGCCGATCCAACTGGCCACGTTCGACCTCGACGAGTACCGGGCGTGCCGAACGCAGTTCACCACCGACGAGTGGATCGACCTGCTCCTGCGGACCATCGGCCTCGAACCGTCGCACTTCAGCCGCCGCCAAAAGCTGCACTACCTGGCCCGCCTGATCCCGCTGGCCGAGGCCAACTACAACCTCGTCGAACTCGGCCCCCGGGAGACGGGGAAGAGCTACGGGTATCAGGAACTCTCGCCGTACACGATCCTGCTCACCGGCCCCACGACCGTCGCCAACCTGTTCTTCAACATGGCCAGCGGCAAGATGGGGCTGGTCGGCATCTGGGACGCCGTCGGATTCGACGAGGTGGCCGACCTCCAGAAGATGCCCAAGGAGGTGGTGACGACGCTCAAGACGTACTGTGAGTCGGGTACGTTCGCCCGGGGCAAGGACTCGCTCTCGGGCATGGCGTCCATCGCCATGTTCGGCAACACCAACCAGCCGGTCGAGGTGATGGTGAGGTCGTCGCACCTGTTCATGCCGATGCCCGACGTGATCCGAGAGGACATGGCCTTCCTCGACCGCATCCACTTCTACATCCCCGGCTGGGAGATGCCGAAGATGAAGGTGGACTTCTTCACCAACCACTACGGCTTCGTCGTCGATTATTTGGCCGAGGCGCTGCGGGAGCTACGGAAGCACACCTTCACGGAGGTTCTGGACCGCCACTTCACGCTCGGCTCGCACCTGAAGTCACGAGATGTCAAGGCGGTGCGGAAGACCGTCTCGGGGCTGGTCAAACTGATCTACCCGAGCGGCGATCTATCCAAGGACGAGGTGGCCGAACTGACCGAGTTGGCCCTCGAAGGCCGACGCCGGGTGAAGGAGCAACTCAAGAAGATGGGCTCGTTCGAGTTCCACCAGACCTCGTTCTCGTACATCGACGGGGAGAGCCGGGAGGAGCGATTCGTCGGCGTGCCCGAGCAGGGCGGACGAGAGATGATCTCGACCGACCCGCTGGCCCCCGGCTCGGTGTACACGGCCTCGGTGGACGGCCAAGGCAAGGTCGGGCTCTACCGGCTGGAGGTCGGCTGCTCGCCGGGGACCGGGAAGCTGAAGATTGCCGGGGGCGTGGACGGGGTGATGAAGGAGTCGATCCAGCGGGCCTTCGCCTACCTGATGGGGCAGAAGGTCAAGATGGGGGTCGGCCAGCAGGTTGATACGACCGATTTCCACGTCGAGGCCATCGACCTGCTCAGCAACCACGTGCCGTGTGAGGCCGGGATCGCCTTGGTGGTGGCCGTGTACTCGGCGGTCAAGCGGGTGTCGGTGCAGGCGGGCTTCGTCATCCTCGGCGACCTGTCGATTCAGGGGAACATCAAGGCGGTCAGGTCGCTGGCCGAGCCGTTGCAGGTGGCGATGGACAACGGGGCACGGCGGGCGCTGGTGCCGCTGGAAAACAAGCGAAACTTCCTCGACGTGTCCGGCGATATCGTGGAGCGGGTCGATCCCGCATTCTTCTCCGACCCGATGACGGCGGCGATGAAAGCTCTGGGGATGACGTGACGGAGGTTCTTTGTGAATATAGTGGTATGTAAGTCTGATGAGCAATGCCACGAGTGAACCGAGATTCGGAAACCCAACGAGATTCGCAGGGACTGCGTCCGTAAGCTCCGGGCGGTCGAGGTCTGCGACCACTTCCTCGGCGTTCCTGTGTGCGTCCGAAGACCTCCACCTGAACCGCCACGGCGATGAACTAGTCGCCGAATCGGACGGCGACTGGTTCGGGTACTTGGTCGGCAGGTTGGCCAAGATCAAGCGGTAGGCGAGGTGGCGGGAGCGTGAATATGGCCCCCGACCTACCGGATGCGAGACAATCCGCCCATGCCGGCTGCACCCGTCACTCTCCCCGTCCTCCCTCCCGACGCAGTGTTGCGGCTGACGCCGACGGACGTGACGCAGTTCGTCCGCCTGGAGCAGTGCGAACGCTACCTCCGGTTCCGGCTGGCCGACCGAGCCGGGCAGGACTTCATGGAGGAGTACGACGTGACCCCGCAGCGGATCACGCCGCTCCTGTCGCTGTCCGGTCACACCTTCGAGCAGGACATCGAGAACGACCTGGGCCAGCGGTTCGCCACGGTCAACTACGCCGCCAAGTACGCCAAGGCCCACAACCGCCCCGAGAACAACGCCGAGGTCGTCGCCGAGGCCCGCAAGCTCACCCCCGGCCAGTCCGTCCTCCTCCTCCAGCCCCGCCTGGAGGCCGAACTCGGCGGCTGGCGGCTGCGAGGCGACGTTGATCTGTTACGGCTGGAGCGGTCGCCGGACGGCACCTTGCACGTCCTGGTCGGCGACATGAAGTCCACCGCCGAGGTGAAGGTCGAACACCGCCTCCAGGTCGCCTTCTACCGGCTCATGCTGGAGCGGGTTCTGAAGGACGCCGCCGTCAGCCACACCACCGTGCAGACGGGCATCCTCTTCCGCCCGCCCGCCGACCCTTCGCCGGAAGAGGCGGACGAGATCGAGCCGCTGCGGGAAGCGGCCCGGTCGGTCTTCGGCCTGAACGACGCCCTCCTCGAAGTCGTCGCCGACCCCGACGCCTACGCCCAGTCGGCCCGCGACCTCGTGCTGGGGGACGACTCGACGGCCCGGCGTGTGGCGGCCACCCCGTTCGACGCCATCCCTTACTGCCTGTCGTTCAAGTGCGACGGCTGCCTGTACAACGAGTTCTGCCTGAAGTGGAGCGCCGAGCGGGAAGACCTGTCGCTGCTCCCGTACCTGACCGGCACGGACAAGGAGGCCCTGCGGCGGGCCGGCGTCACCACGGTCAACCAACTCGCCACGCTCAAGGTCTTCGCCCCCGCCACGGACGGCAGGCCCGCCACCGAACTCGTCCCGGCTCCGGGCCGGGAGGCCTTGGTCAAGCAGATCGCCGGCACCTGGCCGGTCGGCCCCCGGCTCGATGAACTGGTCCACCGGGCCAGGAGCTTCCGCCGCTCCGTCCGCAAGGACGGCACGCAGGCACTGACCTACATCCCCGGCAAGGGCAACAGCACCCTCCCGGTGTCCAAGCCCGACCTGAACCCGAACATCGTCACCATCTACCTGGACGCCCAGCAGGACTACCTGGAAGGCCGGGTGTACCTGCTCGGCGGCCTGGTCGTCGCCCGCAAGGGCGGAACCCCGGTCGCACGGCGGTCAGTCGTTCGACTGACGGACGGGCCGCCCGACACGGCGACGAAGGAGCGGGAACTCTTCCAGGACTGGACGAAGGAGTTGCTGGAGGCCGTCATCGAGTCGGCCCAGGGCGACGCCCGGCCCGGCGACAAGAAGTCGGCCCCGATCCACGTCGTCTTCTTCGACCGCCACGAGCAGCGGGTCATGCTGGAGGCCCTGGCCCGCAACTTCCCGCCGATCCTGGAGGTCACCCCGCCGCTGTACGACTTCCTGACGCAGATCGCCGCCTTCGACTCGGCCGTCGCCAGCTTCCTGGACGAGGAGCTGCGGACGTTCAAGAACTACCCGATGACGTGCCAGTCCCTTCAATCCGTGGCGCAGTACCTGAAGTTCGATTGGAGCAGCCCGCACCCGTTCCGGGAGACGTTCAAGGCCCGGCTGTTCGACAACGTCGGCAAGCTGGACCTCGACGGGCAGAGCGAGTGGTACACCCGCCGCTCCCGGTTCGCCAGTTCCGTCCCGCTGGAGTACGCCTACGCCGCCTGGGGGCAGTTACCCAAGCCGGTGGCGGGCAAGGGCGACGAGTTCGCCGACTTCCGGGGCGTGACAACTGAGCTGCTGGCGGCCTTCGAGTCACGGCGGCTGGAAGCCGTGGAACACGTCGCCGACTCGATTCTCGGCAACCCCAACACGCAGAAGACCCCGTTCGTCCTGCCCGACCTGGCCGGGTACGAGGACAAGGCCCACGACCTGGCCCACGCCCTGCACGAGTTCGTCACCATCGAGCGGCTGGTGACGCTCACCGACTGGAAGGCCACCCGGCACGCCCCGCCCGAACGCCGGGTGCTGATGGGCGACTGCCTGCTGGTGCGGTACGTCGAGGCCGACCAGGAGCCGGGCGTGGCCGAGCAGAACCGGGAGAACGAGCGGCGGCGGCGGAAGCGGGAGGGGCTGGCGGCGGCGTTCAAGGCGGCGAACCCGGACAAGCCGTTCCGGCTGAGCAAGGACCAGTCCCCCGAGTGCAAGTGGTCGCCGGAGGGCTTGAAGTTGCGGCTGCGGCTCGAGGTCGAGGGGGTCGATTGCGACCTGCACGAGGCCCTGCTCCTGTCCGCCCTGCGGGACGGCGACCGGCTGGTGCTGTACTCCCGGACGGCCGTGGACGAGCGGCGGCCGGCGGCCGAGCGGACGGCGTTCACGCCGACGCCCAAGCCGATGCTCTACGGCCAGCGGGCCGAACTGCTGCGGGTCGTCGCCACGCAGAAGGACGCCGCCGGGCGGGTGACGGAGGCGTTCGCCGAGGTCGAGTTGAAGGAGTCCCGTGGGGGGGACTGGTCGAAGCCCTACGTCTTCCCGGCGATCAGCCGGACGCTGGACGAGGGCCGCCTGTACACGCTCGACCCCTGCCCGAACGAGTGGTACGCCTACTGGTGCGCCCAGGTGGTCAACGGCCTGTGCGGCGGCTCGCCGAACGTCCTGTACGACCGCCTGGTGACGGCCCCGCCGCCCGGCGACGGGGCGGGGTCGGACGGGCAGGCGGCGTTCCTGACCGGGCTGGATGCGTTCCGGGACGCCGGGCGGCTGCACGACTTCGAGGCCGGCAAGCGGGAGTTCATCGGGAGCCACGCCCGGACGCCGGTACTGCTGGTCCAGGGTCCGCCAGGTACGGGCAAGTCGTATTGCACGGCCTTCGCCGTCTTCGCCCGGCTGCAAGGGGCGATGAAGGAGGAGCGACCGTACCGGGTGTTCCTGTCCTGCAAGACCCACGCAGCGACGGACGTTCTCCTGAAGAACGTGCTGGAGGTCCGGGACAAGCTGCGGGAACTGCGGGCGGCGGACTCGGAGCTGTTCGGCGAGCACTTCGACGCCCGCCTCCTCGACGTGCCGCTGTACCGGGTGGCCCCGAAGGACGAGCCGCCCGCTGGGGTGGTCGCCCTGGGCAAAGACGCCGAGAAGGAGAAGGGCGAGGGCGCCAACGCCGACCGGATCGAGGAACAGGAGTGGGCGGTCGTGGCGGTCACGCCGGGCGGCGTGTACGGGATGCTCAAGGCGAAGTGGCCCAAGAACGTGTTCGGCCACGAGCTGTGCGACCTGCTGGTGCTGGACGAGGCCAGCCAGATGAGCCTGCTCGAAGCGGTCATGGCGGCGCTGCCGCTGAAGCCGGACGCCCCGCTGATCGTGGTCGGCGACCACCGGCAGATGCCGCCCATCGTCAAGCACGATTGGGATTCCGAGGCCCGCCGCACGTTCCGCCAGTTCCGGGTGTACGAGAGCCTGTTCGACACCCTGCGGGCGCAGCACCCGCCGATCATCCGGTTCGCCGAGAGCTTCCGCCTCCACGCGGCGATGGCCGAGTTCTTGCGGGCGGAAGTGTACCGGCACGACGGCATCGCCTTCCACTCGCAGCAGCGGGACCGGCTGGCCGCCCACCCGGTCGCCGACGACCTGGCGGCGGCGGTGCTGGCCCCGGAGTTCCCGCTGGTGGTGGTCGTCCACGACGAGGCCGAGTGCCAGACGCGGAACCCGTTCGAGCAGGCCCTCATCGGGCCGATCCTGAAGGCGCTGGCAGACCCAGCGAAGTACGGGCTGGACGCCACCGGCGGGCTGGGGATCGTCGTGCCGCATCGGGCGCAGCGGGCGGCGCTCCAGCAGGCGTTCCCGGAGTTGTGCGTCATCAACGCCGCCACCGGGCTGCCGTCGCGGTCGGCCATCGACACGGTGGAGCGGTTCCAGGGGGGCGAGCGGACGGTCGTCCTGGTGAGTGCGACGGAGAGTGAGCGGGCGTACCTGCTGGCATCGAGCGGCTTCCTGCTCGACCCCCGGCGGCTGACCGTGGCGGTCAGCCGGGCCAAGCGGAAGATGGTCCTGGTGGCCTCCCGCAGCATCTTTGCCCTGTTCAGCCCGGACGAGGAGACGTTCGCCAACGCCCTGCTGTGGAAGAACCTGCTGCGGGCGTGCTCGACGCTGCTGTGGGACGGCGAGCGGGACGGGCAGCGGGTGCAGGTGTGGGGCGGGGGGGGCGACGGGCGAACGCCGGGGAAGGCCGTGTCGAGTGAGGGGTGTTGAACATGTTCGCCGATTCGCTCCCCAAGCGGCCCGACGCCCTCATACCGAAGGGGTACAAGCGGGAGGAACGCCAGTTCGATGAGTGGGGGTCGTCAACGAACACGGTTCGATTCCGGGTAGTGGTCCTATGGTCGGTTTCGCAGGCTGCGGTTGTACAGCCGGATGAAGTACCAGAGGGCACCCAGGTGGTTGCGGGGGCACTTGGAGAACGAGAGCGTCTTACGGACCAGGCGGCTGCACCGCTGCCGGAGGGTGTTCCAGAACCGCTCGATGTGGCACGTCAGCCCGGCCTCCTTGCCGCCGGCCGCGTGCCGGTCGGCGGGGATGGCCGCCAGGTAGGCCGACGAGAAGTCGGTGCAGACGATGGCCCGGTCCCGATACCGGCAGGGCAGTACGTCCCAGAGGCGGCGGGCGGTGTTCTCCGACCGGTCCCCGACCACCATCCCGACCACCTGGCAGGTGCCGGCGTCGAGCGCCGCCCACACCCAGCACACCTGGCCCTTGTGGCCGACGAAACTCCACAACTCGTCGGCTTCCAGGATCAGGTCGCCGGACTTTTTTTGAGCGGCCCGGGGGCGTGCGGGGTCCGCTCCCGGTACAGCGCGTTGGCGAACTGCTGGAGCCACGACCGGGACCGGCCGGTGGCCCGCAGGCCGACCCGCTCGGCCAGCAGCCGATCCACCAGGCCGCGGTCGGTGGCCGACACCGGCCGCGTGCGGGGGCGGCCACGAACCGCCGTCCGCACCCCCGGCAGCGGAAGCTCGGCACCCCCGAGTGGGTGTCGCCGTTGCGGACGACGTGGGTGCCCGCACAGCGGGGGCATGGCGGTGGTGGTGATGCGTCCTGCATCCGGTCAGAGTAGGGTCATGCCGACTACGGGGCCACGACCCGATTCCGCAAGCGCATCGGCCCGCCGGACGGCGAGTTCGTGTCCGACCTCGTGATTGAGTACGATCTCTTTGTCTCCGACGACCCCGACGCCGCCTGGGAACAGAACTGCGATTACTCCGTCGAGGAGGTTCGGCTAGGCCGTGTGGACAAGGTCGGGGTGGTTCGGGTAGACGACGGCCCTTCGCTCCCGGCAGGGAGGGCCCCCGATGAGGCACCGGCACGCGATCGCGGACGCCGACTTCGACCGGGTCAAGGACCTACTCCCCGGCCGGCCGGGGCAGCCCGGGTGGACCCGCCCGGACAACCGCCGGTTCCTCGACGCCGTCCGGGACGTCGCCGAGACCGGGGCGCCGTGGCGGCACCCGCCCCGGCGGCTCGGGAACTGGAACACGCAGTGGCGGCGGTTCGACCGGTGGTCCCGGACGGGCGTCTGGGGCCGGGTGTTCGCCGCCCTCCGGGACCCGGACGCCGAGCGGCTGCGGCTCGACTCGACGGTCGCCCGTGCGCGGCCGGCGCGTCGAAAAAGGCGGCGGCCAGGACGCCCAGGCCCTCGGCCGCCGCCGCGGGGGGTTCGGCACGAAGGTCCACGCGGCGGTGAGCGGCCTGGGGCGGCCGGTCGCGGTCGTCCTCGGCCCGGGGCAGGACGCCGACGTGACGCACGCCCCGGCACGGCTCGCCGGCCGGCGGCCGGCGGGCGTGGTCGCGGACAAGGGGTACGACAGCAAGGCGCTCGTCCGGCTGATCCGCGGGCGCGGGGCGGCGGCCGTGATCCCGACGCGGACGAACAGCCCCGCGCCCCGGGCGGTCGATCCGGACCTGTACCGGGAGCGGAACCTGGTCGAGCGGTTCTGGGCGAAGGCGGAGCCGCACCGGCGGGTCGCCACCCGGTACGAGAAGACGGCCGGGAACCACCGGGCGTTCGCCCACGTCGCCTCCGTCATGATCCTGTTACAGTGACCCAGCTCGCCGCGCTCGCCCCGACCTTGTCCACACGGCCTAGCCGGAAAACGTCATTCTGATGTTTTCTTCCATCTCGCCCGTGCGGCTTTTTGGGCGATCTCACGTCGGGCGTCGGCCGTAAGTCGCGCGGCACGAGCATGGCCGCCCTTCGCCCCGCCGAGCTTGCCCAGCGCGACCGCGTGGGGATTCTTGGCGGGCGTCTCGGCTGGCGCCGGCTGCTCATCCGAGGTGGACAGGTCAACGATTCGCTTGGCGAGCGGGTTCACGTCGCGGGGGTTCTTGGTCGGCTTCTTCATGCCCTGATTCTAGCCGACCGCTCAAGCATGAGCCGGCGGCCCTCAAGATTCCGATTTCAAACTGACCCACTACCCCGCTAGAGCTTGCGGTCGGTCAGCCCGCGGGCCACGCTCACCGGCCGCTTGGTGAACGGGTCGATCCCCGTGCACCACATGCACGTGGCGGTGTCAG
>JAYVUZ010000015.1:0-23362 GCA_043787415.1 Fimbriiglobus sp.
AATAGAGTCGCTGCGAATTAGCAGATACGTGAACCCAGGGAATACTCCCTCTCTCGCGGCCCCCGGGCCTCACTCCGCGAACATCCGATTGTGTAGGCCGGCCACGTTCTTCATCACCAGCGTGTGACGCCGACGCGGGTTCCGCCACCGCTCCGCCGCCACCCGCCACACCTTCATCTTCCCGATCCCGTGTTCCACTGCCACCCGCTTCCGGCCCACCCGCCGGTTCCCGGCCTTCTGACGCGCCGTCAGCTCGCCCCCCTTCGGCGTCCGCCGCGGCGTCTTCAGCCCCGTTCCCAGGCACGCCGTGTCCCCGTACCCGGTCGCCCCGGCCGGGACCGCCACCCCCACCCGGTCGAACACCTTCTTGTCGTGCACCGAGCCGGGGAACGTCCGGGACACCGACGCGACCCGCACCTTCCGCTTCGCGGCCCCCCGGCCCGGCCGATCGCGGACCCGCACCACGACCACCTGAGTCTTGAGCGTGTGCCGCTCCTTCTTGCCGGAGCAGAACCGCTTCTGGCCTCGCGCGGGGCGGTTCGTGGGCCGCTCGGTGGTGTCGAAGAACAGCTCGCGGACCTCGTCGGGGGCCAGGACCACCTTGTGCCCGGGGATGCGGAACACGCCGGCGAGCAGCGGCTCCGTGCGGCGGTTGCAGCGGCTGACGTTGCTGTCGTCCAGCGCGAAGAGGAAGCCCAGGAAGGCGTGCGGGACGTAGGTGCGGTAGTAGATCAGCAGCATGAGCAGGCGGTCGGCGAGCGGCAGGGCCGGCTTGCGGCCGGCCCCGGCCTGGCGGCGGCGGCCGGGGCCGGCGGCCCGGCGGTCGCTGGCCTGCGCCTCGGCGACGGCGACCTCGCCGAGCAGGCGGCGGAAGGCGGCCGGCGTCAGCCCGGTCAGGCGACGGAAGGCCTGCGGAGTTTTGAGGAGGCGTTCGGAATGGCTCATCCCGCTAAACTACGAACATCGAGCTAATTCGCAGCGACTCTAATCATTCGCCACGGGCTGACCGACCCGGTCCACTTGGTCCACGCCCCCTACGGAGTGGCCGCCGAGTTCACCCCCGCCGCCTCGCCGTCGCCACTGCCTTGGCTCGACGCCCTCGCCGGCCGGCCGTACCTGCTGCACGTCGGCAGTTGCATCCCTCGCAAGCGGATGGACGTGCTGCTCGACGTGGCGGCGGCAGTGCGGTCCAGCCGACCGGACGTGACCCTGGTGAAGGTGGGCGGGCCGTGGACCCCGGATCAGGCTGTCCGGCTGGAAGCCAACGGGCTGGCCGGGCACGTAGTGACGGCCGCCGGTCTGACCCGCACCGAGCTGGCCGAGGTGTACCGCCGAGCGGCCGTCGTGCTGATGCCGAGCGACGCCGAGGGGTTCGGGCTACCAGTCATCGAGGCCTTGGCCTGCGGGGCGGTGGTGGTGGCGTCCGATCTGCCGGTGCTGCGGGAGGTCGGGGAGGGGGCGGTGATCTTCTGCCCGGTGGCCGACGTGCCGGCCTGGGCTGCCGCCGTCGGCCGAGTGCTGTCCGACCCCGGCTTCCAGCCGCCCCGGGCCGACCGGCTGGCCGTGGCCGCTCGGTATACCTGGGCCAACCACGCGGCGATCATCGCCGACGCCTACCAAAACCTGTGGGGTGAGCTGTGTGCGGCATCGCCGGGCTGATCGGCGTCCCCCTGGAGCAAGCCCGGCCGGCCGGCCGGCGGATGCTGGCCGCCCTCGGCCACCGCGGGCCGGACGGCCGCGGGCTTGTCGAAGTGGCTGGACCGCCCGGCCGCCCACCGGCCGTCCTGGCTCATGCCCGGCTGGCCATCCTCGATCTGTCTGCCGCCGGCGACCAGCCGATGACGCTCGGCGGCAACACGATCGTGTTCAACGGCGAGGTGTACAACTTCGCCGACCTGCAGCGCGACCTGGCGGCCGAGGGGCTGGCCTGCCACACCACCGGCGACACCGAGGTGATCCTGCTCGCCTACCGGCGGTGGGGCGTCGAAGCCGTCCACCGGATGCGGGGCATGTTCGCCTGGGCGCTGGCCGACCCGGCGGCCGACCGGGTGTGGCTGTGTCGGGACCGGCTCGGCATCAAGCCGCTGTACATCGCCCGGCCGGCGGGCGGCGGACTGCTGTTCGCCTCCGAGGTGCGGGCGCTCTTGGCCGCCGGCCCAGAACTGGTGCCGGCCCGGCTCGACCCGCAGGCGGTGGAGAGCTTCCTGGCCCAGGGGGCGGTGTACGGCCCGGGCACCATTGTGGCCGGGGTGCGGTCGCTGGCGTCGGGCGAATCGGTGTTGACCGACTGGCTCGGCCGGGAAATCTCGCGGCAGCGGTACTGGTCGCTGTCGTTCCCCTCGGCCGGCGACTCGTCCGGCGACCGTCCGGCGGCCGTCGAGGAGCTGGCCGTTGAGTTACGGACGGCCGCCCGCCTGCACCTGATCTCGGACCGCCCGCTCGGGGTGTTTTTGTCGGCCGGAGTGGACTCGACGGCCGTCGCCACCGTGGCCGCCGAGCAGGCCGGCCGGCTGGTGACGGTGAGCGTCGGGTTCGACCAGCCGGAGTTCGACGAGACCGAGCCGGCCGGGCGGATCGCGGCCGAGCTGGGCACCGACCACCGGACGGTGCGGCTGACCGGCCCGGAGGTGGTGGCCGACCTACCCCGGCTGCTGCGGGCCGTGGACCAGCCGACGGTGGACGGGTTCAACACCTTCGTGGTGTCCCGGGCGGCCCGCCGGGCCGGCTTGACGGTGGCCCTGAGCGGGCTGGGCGGGGACGAACTGTTCGGCGGGTACGCCAGCTTCCGGGACGTGCCCCGGGCCGGCCGACTGGTCAAGCGGGCCGGCGGGCGGGTCGGCCGGGGGCTGCTGGCCGCCGCCGGCAGCCTGGTCGGCGGCCGTCGCGGGGTGAAGCTGGCCGAGCTGTTCCGCCGGCCGGACCGGGCGGCCTACCGCTACCTGCTGCGGCGGGAGCTGTTCCTGCCGGCCGACCGTCGGCGGCTGGGGCCGCTGCCGGCCGGGTGCGACCCGTGGGCCGGGCTGCCGGCCGAGCGGGTGGACGAACTGGACGCGGCCGGGGCCGGGCTGGACCCGTGGAACCAGGTGTCGGCGTTCGAGTTGACGGGGTACATGCGGGAGATGCTACTGCGGGACAGCGACGTGTTCAGTATGGCCACCGGGCTGGAACTGCGGGTGCCGCTGCTCGACCACGGGCTGGTGGAAGCGGCGGTCCGGCTACCGGGGGCGTGGAAGCGGCCGGGGTCGCGGCCCAAGCCGCTGCTGTGCGACGCCGTAGGGCCGAAGCTGTCGGCCATTCCGCAGACGGCCCCGAAGCGGGGGTTCACCTTCCCGTGGGGGCCGTGGCTGCGGGGGCCGCTGGCCGGCCACGCGGCAGAGGTGGCGGCCGACCGCAAGCTATGGGACCGGGTCGGGTTCCAGCCGGACGGGGTGGCGGCCGTCCATGCGGCGTTCGCCGCCGGCCGGGCCGCCGTCTCCCCGCTCCAGGCACTCGGCCTGGTGGTGCTGGGCGACTATGTGGCTTGCCACCGGCTGAGCCTGTGAGAGTCGTCTTCCTCAACCCGGTGGCCCAACTCGGCGGGGCCGAGCGGAGCATGATCGACGTGTGGGCGGCCGTCCGCCGGCTCGACCCGGCGCTCGACCTGCATGTGGTGTGCGGCCAGGCCGACGGCCCGCTGGCCGAGGTCGCCGCCGGGTTGGGGGTGACGTTCCACCCGCTACCGCTGCCGGACCGGCTGGGCCAAACCGGGGACGCCGGGGCCGGGCTACAGCGAAGCCGGTTGGCGACTCTGCGGGCGACGGCCGGGCTGGCCGCCGCCGGGTTGGGGGCGGTCGAGTACACGGTCCGGCTACGGCGGCTGCTCGGTCGGCTGCGGCCGGACGTGGTCCACAGCAACGGACTGCGCTACCACCTGCTCTGTGGCCCGGCCCGGCCGCGGGAGGCGGCCGTGGTCTGGCACATCCGCGACTTCGTCACCCCCCGCCCGCTAGTAGGCCGGCTGCTGCGGTACGCCAGCGGCCGGCGGACGGTGCTGGTGGCCAACTCCCAGGCGGTCGCAGCCGACGCCCGGACGGCGGTACCTGGGGCCGACGTGCGGGTGGTGTACAACGGCATCGACCTGGACGACTTCGCCCCGGCCGGGCCGGTCGCCGACCTGGACGCCCTGGCCGGCCTGCCGCCGGCCCCGGCCGGCACGGTGCGGGTCGGGCTGGTGGCCACCTACGCCCGGTGGAAGGGGCAGGACGTGTTCCTGGCCGCCGCCGGCCGCACCCCGCCCGGCGTGCCAGTGCGGTGGTACGTCGTGGGCGGCCCCATCTACCAGACGGCCGGCTCGCAGTACGACCGCGTCGAGCTAGAGCGGTTGGCCGCCGAAGCCGGGGCGACGGGCGTCGGGTCGTGCCGTTCCAGCGTCAGCCGGCGGCCGTGTTCCGGGCACTCGATGTGGTGGTCCACGCCAGCACCAAGCCGGAGCCGTTCGGCCGCACCATCGTCGAGGGCATGGCCTGCGGGCGGGCGGTGGTGGCCACCGCCGGCGGCGGGGTGGGCGAACTGGTCCGCCCCGGCGAGGACGCCGAGTTGGTGCCGGCCGGCGACCCCGCCGCCCTGGCGGCGACGGTCGGTCGGCTGGTCGCCGACCCGGCCCGCCGGCAGGCGCTCGGCCGGCAAGCGGTGGTCTCGGCCGCCCGCTTCTCGCGGAACGTTGCCGGGGCCGGGGTGTTGTCGGTGTATCACGATTTGGTCGGCGACCGAGCTGATGTCAGTAAAACCCGATGCTAGTCGCTCACTTGAGTTCACGGCCGTATCCAGTCCGGCCGTAAATTGCTTTTGCGGAAAACCTACCGGCATTTCTTCCGTCTGGTGTGGCAACCGCGCGTCGTGCCGGGGAAGCCACTCATGTCCGACGAAACCTAACCCACCCCTGCCCCTCGTCGGCGGCCATCTCGGTCGGCGGCCGTACGGTCACTTCAGGAACTGCTCGCCGCCGTTGCCCCGCTTGTACAGCGGCAGTTGCCGGTAATACACTTGGAGCGTCAGCAGGCTCAGGCTGGTCATGCCCAGCCGGCCGCACTCGGCCCCGATACTCGCCCCGTCGGCCTCCCCGTCCGTCGGCCAACTGCCGCCGTCCGCCCCGGCCGACGCCGCCACCTGCCGGTCCAGCAGCAGGTCTCGCATCTTCGGGTTCCAGTCCTTGTGCCACTCGGTGCCCTCGTAAAAGTGCAGTACCTGTGTGGCATAGTAGTAGTAGTACATGTTCATCTGCTTCGGGTTAGGCGGGAACTGCTCCATCAGCGCCTTCACGCCCGCCGCCATGCCCGGGTTCTCCGGCCGCCAGCCCCCCTCGTAGTACCGGCAAAGCAGGCCGACGGCCGTCAGCGGGGGCCGCTTCCGCTGGGAGTCCTTGTACCCGTACTCGCTCTTGTTCGGCCCGGCCGCCACCTTGTCCAGGAACTTCATGGCCTTCACCAGCACCGCCGGGCTGACCTGCAAATCCTTGCACAGCTTGGCCGAGTGGAGGGCCTGAATCTGCCAGCCGACGATGCTGGTGTCGCCGGCGTCCTTGTGCCGGTAGCCCCACGAGCCGTCCGGGCCTTGCCCGGTTTGGATGTACCCGACGGCCTTCTGGCACGGCACCTGGAGGGCGCGGTCGTTGGTCAGCCCGAGGGACTCGCACAGGGCGACGGTGGCCACGGCGTGCGAGTACATGGTGCGGGCGGTGGCGAACGACCCGTCCGCCTTCTGGCAGTTGACCAGGAACTCGACGCCGGCGGCGACGTGCTTGGTGTAGTCGATGGCCGCCTTCTTCTCCAGCGGCCCCTTGTGCGTCTGGCCGGCGGCCAGGAACGGCAGCAGGGCCATGCCGGTGGCGGCGGCGGCGTCCGACCCGTGCTGGGCCGAGGTGTCATACTTCCAGGAGCCGTTGGCCTTCTGCTGGCGGGCCAGCCAGACGATGCCCCGGGCGACGGCTGCCTCGGTCCGGTCGTTGCCCCCGCCTGCGGCCAGCAGCTTGCTCTTGGTGGCCCCGCTCCGGCCGACGCCCGCCTTGCCGACGCTGCCGGTGCTGCCGCCGGCGCCCGCCCCGGCCAGCACGCTGCCGAGGTCGCCCATCACCCCGGCGTCACTGCCCCCCTGGCCGGCGCCGGCCAGCACGTCGGTGGGTACCACGGCCGCCGTGTCCGACCCCGGCGGCTCGTTCGGCTTCACCGCCGCGTCCACGTTCACGTCTTGCACGTTGTCGTTGGGGGCCACGGCGACCAGCGACGGGTCCAGCCCCTCGGCCGGGTTGGTCAAGTCGGGCGTCTTCTCCTCCTGCGGTTTGTCGTCCGTCACGACGGTGAGTTGGGCGTCCGACGGCGGCGGCGGGGCCGTGTTGCCGGCCAGCGCCCCGCCCAGCACCAGCGCCGCCGCGATGGTGACGTGGACGGCGCCGGACACCACCCACGCCGGGATCAGCTTGCGGAGCATCCGCTGGTGGGCCGACTCGGCGACCGCGGCCGGCGGGCGGATGACGGGGACGGTGCTCATGGGGCGGTGTCCTCGGCGAACGGGTTCTGGTGCCGTCGCGCGGTCAGGTCTTGTTTCACGGCCCGGTCGCCGCGGCGGAACCAGGCGGTCAGGCCGAAGGCGGCGGCCAGCAGCCCGCCGACCACCAGCCCGAAGCCGGGGACGAACCCGCCGGCCCACGGGTCACTCGTGTCGGCCGGCGGCTTCGGGCGAAGGATCAGGCTGCGGCCCATGAGCAGCGGGGCCTTCCGCAGCCGGCCGCGGTCCCGGTCGGTCGGGTGCGGCTCGGCCGACTCGTACCGCATCAGCTTGAACACGAACCCGGCGGCCGTCACCGGCACCGCCGGGCTGTACGTCAGGCTCGGGTCCAGACCGGCCGGCAGCTCGGTGGCCAGGAAGCAGAGCGGGGCGTCGCCGGCGGACGGATACAGCCAGCCCTCGTACAGGTGCGACACCCCGGCGGCCTGGAGCGGCTTCGTCGCCTCGTACTTCCGCAGCCGCAGCAGCCGGCCGTCGAGCGCCACCAGCTTCAGCCAGAAGTCCTGCCGGACGGGCAACACCAGGTCGCGGAAGGTAACGTCCCGGTTGGCGGCGGCGGCCAACTCGCCGGCGGCGAACTGGCGGGCGTGCAGCAGCACGACATTATACGCCTCGAACTCCAGCGGGTTGTCGGCCTCGCCGCGGACCGGGGCATCGTCCTCGACGCCCTTGAAGCTGAGCCGGTCGGGGTCGAGGGCGTAGCGGTCCGCCGGCTGGGTGAGGGCCAGGAGTAGCAGGGCGGTTGGCATCGTAGGGCACGCAGGGCGTGCCTTCGGGACACGGGGCGGTCATTTCGCACGGCACGCCAGGCGTGCCCTACTTCTTGTTCAGCAAAGTCGGGCTGACCCGCTCGTATCCGGCCCGGCGGGCCTCGTCCATCAGCTTGATGACGTACTGGTAGTTCAGCCGGTCCGCGATCTCCAGCCGCAGCTTGGGGGCCTTCGGCCGGCCGGCCGCCTTCTCCTTCAGATACGCCACCAGCGCGGCCGTGTCCTTGCCCAGCGACACGCCGCCGGTCTTGGGGGCGGCGAACAACTCCAGCGGCGCCCCGTTGTCGGCGGCGAACACCTGCACCGTCAGCTCCTCGTCGTCCTCCGGGCTGAGCGGGTCGGGTAAGGCGGTGGCCGCCTTCGCCCCCTCCTCCTTCGGCAGACTCAGCGGCAGTTGGGCCTCCGACGGCATCGGCCGGAAGGTGAGGATGAAGAAGGCCATGAGCTGGAACGACATGTCCAGCATCGGGGTGATGGGCAGGTCCGGCTGGGTGCCCTCGGCGGCCTGCCGGCGGTGGCGGGAGCGGCGGTTGTGGAACATCGGTCAGCCCCCCGCGGTTGGGTCGGCGGCCTTGATGACCCGCAGTTGCAGGTCGCCGTACCCGGCCCGCCGGCACGCCGACATCACATCGTGGACCGTCTTGAACGAGCAGTCTTTGTGCGCCCGCAGGATGACGATGGACCGGCCCTCACCCTTGTCCCAGTGGGCCGGTTTGGTGCGGAGCTTGTCGGCGTCGAGCTGGTTCCGCAGGAACAGTTGCACCTGGAGCGGGGTCGGGTACACGTCGGTGCCGACGGTCGTCACCCCGGCCGGGTCCACGTTGAGAATCAAATAGTCCGTCGCACCCTTGTCCAACGCCTTCGCGGCGATGGCACTGGGCAACACGATGGCCTCGTTCACCTGTTCCATGACGAAGTTGGCGCAGAGCATGAAAAACATCACCAGTTGCAGGACCATGTCCAGCAGCGGAGTGAGGTTCGGTTCGGCGCGTTCGTTCGACTGGGTCATGTCACTTCGCCGCCGGGACGGTCGTTGTTGGTGTCATCGGCGGCCCGCCGGCCGGCTTCTTCGAGTTGTGGTACATCTGGGTCAGCAGGTCGTCGGCCACGTGCATGACATCCAACATCAACTGGGTGATGCGGTTGCGAAAGTAGGTGTTGCAGGCGATGGCCGGCACGGCGATGCCCACCCCGACGAGCGTCACGGCCAGGGCGTGGGAAATGCCGTCGGCCAGCTTCGCCGGGTTCGGGTTGGAACCCGTGGACAGTTCCATGAACGCCATGATCATGCCAAACACCGTACCGACAAGCCCGAGTAGCGGCCCGAGTGTAGCAATCACAGCGGTGTAGTTGTTTTTCTGTTCCTTGTCCGACTTGATGCCTTCGAGGGTATTTAGCGCCTCCTCGCGGGCGTCCTCCAGGCCGTACTGCAGCCGCCCCATGCCGCCGGTCAGCACCCGGGCCAGGTAAGACGGGTCCGCCTTCGCCATGTCGAACGCTTCCTTGAACTTGCGGGCGTTCACCGTGGCCGTGAACTCGTCCACAAAGCCTTTGGGGATGGCGGCTTGCATCTTCAGGTCGAGGGACAGTAGCACCACCAGGGCGATGAGCCAAATGCTAGTCGGCAGTAGCACGAACCAGAAGATGCCCACCGATTTAATGATGTGGACGAAAATGTTGTCCTGGGCCTTGACCGGGGCCGCGCCCCCGGCGGCGTCGGCCACGTCCTGGGCGGACACCGGGCCGGCCAGCAGGAGGAGTACGAACAGGGCGACTGCCGACAGCCGGCACCACACGACAATCTGCGTCATGACCACTCCGGCGGGCGACGTGGGGGAGCGTATGTCCAACTGACTTCACCGACGCCGACAGGTCAAGCCGATTTCGCCGTCTTGCGGAAGAACTCCAGAGTCCGCCGCAGCCCTTCCTCGCGGCCGACCTTCGGCTCCCAGCCGAGGAGCGTCCGGGCGAGGGTGATGTTCGGCTTCCGCTGCTTGGGGTCGTCCGGCGGCAGCGGCTTCTGCACGATCGTGGACTTGCTGCCAGTCAGACGCAGGATCTCCTCGGCGAATTCCCGAATCGTGATTTCGGCCGGGTTTCCAACGTTCACCGGCAGGTGGTACTCACTCATCAGCAGCCGGTAGATGCCGTCCACCAGGTCCGTGACGTAGCAGAAGCTGCGGGTCTGGCCGCCGTCGCCGTACACCGTCAGCGGCTCGCCCCGCATCGCCTGGCCGACGAAGTTGGGCAGCACCCGGCCGTCGTCCAGCCGCATCCGCTCGCCGTAGGTGTTGAAAATCCGCACGATGTGCGTGTTCACCCCGTGTTCCCGGTGGTAGGCCATCGTCATCGCTTCGGCGAACCGCTTGGCCTCGTCGTACATGGACCGCTCGCCCACCGGGTTGACGTTCCCCCAGTAGTCCTCCGTCTGCGGGTGAACGTGCGGGTCGCCGTACACCTCGGACGTGCTGGCCAGCAGGAACCGCGCGCCGTGGGCCTTGGCGATGCCCAGGGCCACCCAGGTGCCGAGCGAGCCGATCTTCAGCGTCTGGATGCTCGACTTCACGTAGTCCACGGGGCTGGCCGGGCTGGCGAAGTGCAGCACGTTATCCACCAGCCCGTCCACGTACAGCGGCTGGCTGGCGTCGTGAACGATCATCTTGAACTTCGGGTTGTCCAGCAAATGCTGGACGTTCACCGGCCGGCCGGTGATGAAGTTGTCCACGCACACGACACTGTGTCCCTCGGCCAGTAGCCGCTCGCACAGGTGTGAGCCGACGAAGCCCGCCCCACCGGTAATCAGCGTCCGCATTCTATCGCACCTCAAGCTGTTTCCAGTTCGGGATACGGCCGGCCGGGGGGCCGGACAAGGTGGACGTGCTAGAGTGGCGGCGAGCCTCCCGGGAGTCGTCGTCACCTTGTCACCTTCTCGCTTCGTCACCGCAGCGTCGGCGCTGGCCGTCTTCTGTTCGGCGGCTCTGCTGTTCACCGCCCAGCCGCTGGCCGGCAAGCAGCTCCTGCCGCTGGCCGGCGGCACCCCGGCCGTGTGGGCGGCCTGTCTGGTGTTCTTCCAGGGGGTGCTGTTGCTCGGCTACCTGTACGCCCACCTCATCGGCCGGCTGCCGACCGTGGCCCAAGTGGGGATTCACGCGGCGGCGCTGGCCGGCGGCTACCTGCTGTTTCGGGCGAGCGGCTGGGGCACGCCGGACCCGAGCCTGCTGCCGGACGACTCGGTCTTCCCGGCCGGGCGGGTGTTGCTGGCCCTGGCGGCGAGCGTGGCCGGGCCGGTGTTCGCCCTGTCGGCCACCGCCCCGCTGGTGCAGCGGTGGTTCGCCGGCACCGGGCAGAACCCGTACCCGCTGTACGCGGCCAGCAACGCCGGCAGCATGATCGGGCTGCTCGGCTACCCGTTCCTGGTCGAACCGTTGCTGCCGGTGGCCGGCCAGAGGCTGCTGTGGGCCGTCGGCTTCGGCGTGGTGGCCGGGCTGGTCGTGCTGGCCGGCTGCCTGGCGAGCGGCCGGCGTGAGCCGGTCCGGTCCGGGGACGAACAACCTGCACGCCATCGGAACGGACCGGCTGACGCCGGCCGCTCGCCGTGGCTGCTGTGGGTCGCCCTCGCCGCCCTGCCGTCGTCGCTGCTCTGTGGCGTCACCACCCACCTGACCACCGACGTGGCCCCGGTGCCGCTGCTGTGGGTGGTGCCGCTCGCCCTGTACCTCGTCAGCTTCATCGTGGTGTTCGCCCGCTGGCCGGACCGCGCCCGGCTGGTCCTCGGCCGCGTCACCCCGATGCTGCTGCTCGCCCTGACGGTGTCCCTGCTCATCCGGGCGACCGAGCCGCTCGTCGGCGTCGCCGCCCTGCACCTGACGACCTTCCTGGCCGTCTGCCTGCTGTGCCACGGCGAACTGGCCCACCTCAAGCCGCCGCCGGAGCGGCTGACCGGCTTCTACCTGGCAATGTCTGTCGGCGGTGTGTTGGGCGGCAGTTTCAACGCCCTCGTCGCCCCGGTACTGTTCGCCGACCTCGGCATGGTCGAGTACCCGCTCGCCCTTTGCCTGGCGGCACTAGTACGGCCGAGCCGTGACGGCCTGGAACCGCTCCGCCTGGGTCGCCGCGACCCGCTGCTAGTCGTCGGCTTCGTGGCCTTGGTGGCGGCTGCCCTGTACTTCGCCCCGCCACCGCGGTCGGACAGTCCGGCTGCCGACACCGCTCTGCGGCTGGTCAAGTTCGGCCTGCCAGCAGCGGCGGCCTTCGCCCTGGTGACGAACCCGCTGCGGTTCGCCCTGCTGCTGGCCGTGCTGTTCGTCGCCGGCCGGCTCGACCCCGGCACCGACGGCCCGACCCTGAGCGTGTCCCGCAACTTCTTCGGGGTACTGCGGGTGAGCCGGTCGCCCGACGGCACCCTCACCCGGCTGCACCACGGCACCACCCTGCACGGCCAGCAGCGGGCCGGCGAGTCGCCGCCGGAGCCACTCATGTACTACCACCGCCGGGGGCCGGTCGGCCGGCTGGTGGCCGGCCTGCCGGCGGACCGCACCCAGCGGGTGGCGGCCGTCGGCCTCGGCTGCGGGGCGATGGCCGCCTACGTCGATCCGGGCCGGCACTGGACCTTCTACGAGATCGACCCGAACGTGGTAGCGGTGGCCCGCGAGCAGTTCACCTACCTGAAGGACGCCCGCGGCACGGTGGACGTGGTGCTGGGCGACGCCCGGCGGAAGCTGGCCATCGAGCCGGACGCCACCTTCGGGCTGATCGTGCTGGACGCCTTCACGTCGGACGCCATCCCGGTCCACCTGCTCACCCGGGAGGCGTTCGCCCTGTACGCCCGCAAGCTGAAGCCGGGCGGTGTGATCGCGGTGCATCTGAGCAACCGCTACCTCGACCTGCCGCCGCTGGTGGCCCGGGTGGCGGGTTCGCTGGACGAGCCGTTCACGCTGAAGGTGGACCACGACCTGCCGACGGACGGCGAGAAGGCCGACGGCAAGTACCCGTCGCTGTGGGCGGTGCTGTACCGCCAGCCGGCGGACGCTGGCAAGGTGGCGACCGACGCCCACTGGCAACCGATGCCGGTGACGCCGGGGCCGCTGTGGCGAGACGACTTCAGCGACCTGCTCGGGGTGTGGCGGCGGGACGAGTGAACGTCTTTTGGTCGTAGCCCGAAGCGCGAGCGAAGGAAACGTTCCTCGCTAGCGCTTCGGGCTGCGATCCGCCATCCCGTTCAGCCGGTTGGTGACGCCGTCCGCCTCACAGGCGCAGGGAGCCGCCGGCTTCGGCAGCCGCACTCCCATCGTGACGTTCTGCTGGAGCTTCACATCCCGGTTGGGGAACATCCAGCACTCGCCCGACTCCAGCAGGAAACAGGTGAACAGCAGGTAGTGTTCCTGGCTGTAGTCGGTGACGAAGTGGGCGTAGGCCGGCCCCTTCGGCGTGTCCACCGGCAGGGGCGGGTTCAACTGCAGCATCACGGGACGGCTCCGGGGGCTGGGGTGGCCAGCACCGGAGCAAGCGGGATGCCGGTCGGCGGCGGACACGCCCCGGTCCCGCACGAAACGTGTGCCTTCACGCACGGCCCGCATGTTTCCGCCTTCTTGCCCAGGCCGAGCGATTCCATCAGCCCGGCGCTCGGCACGTAGATGCGGTCGCCCGGCTGGAGCTGGTAGTTGCTTGCCGTGTCGCCGAGTTGGACGATCTGGTTGTAGCACACCGGCAGCACCACCCGGCAGCCGTCCGGCTGGGTGGGCCGGCTGACGATGATGTTGCGGTCGTCGGCCTGACGGCTCAGGCCGCCGGCCACCATCAGCCCGTCCAGCACCGTCTCCCGGCCGGCCAGCGGGTACGCCCCCGGGGCGTTCACCTCGCCGACCACATAGAAGACCTTGCTCTGCCGGCCGATCAGCCGGACGGTGAGCTGCACCTTCTCCTTCTCGCCGGCCTGCACCACCTGGTTGACGACCGCCTCGATCTCCGGCACCGTCTTGCCGGACACCACCGGCCGGCCGTACTTGCCCAGTTCGATGGTGCCGTCCGGCAAAACCGGCTGGTCGCCCGGCAGCCGAACCTCGCTGTCCGCGTTGGCGACCTGCACCAGCAGGCTGTCGCCGGGTTCGACCACGAACGGGGCGAGCGGCTGCTTGGCCAGCTCCCGCGGCACCGGCGGCGGGGGCGTCTGTTCGCGGAAGGCTTTGGCCTCGTCCAGCAGCTTGTACCGCGGCGGCTGGAGGCCGAACAGCGAGCAGCCGGTCTGACTCACGACCACCAGAAGCAACACGACCCGCCGCATGACGCCGACTCCTTCCGGGGCGAAACATTCTCCCTGGAGTTATCGGCTTGACCCGTTCCACCGCACGAACCCAACCGGCCCGCGCGGCAGATTGCCCGCCGTCTACGGCCGCCCGTCTGGCAGTGCGTCGCGTACGGAGGCAACGGTCGGCAGGTAGCGACTCAGCAGAAACCGCACCGCCTCCTCGGCCAGCAGGGCGGACGTGTTCACCCGCACCACGGGCTGATTGGTGGTGCCGGTCACGTCCAGCCGGACGGTGCGGTTCGACAGGAATTCGCTGATGTCCAGGATCAAACCGACCGGGATCGGCCCGATGGCCGGGATGCGGGCGCCGAACGCCCGCAAGATGCCGACGCTGCCGGCCAGGTTGCCGGTACGCGCCACCACTCGCAGGTCGAGCCGGCGTTGCAGGGTGATCGTGCCGTCGGCGAACAGGTCGGCCTGGTCGTTGGCCAGGGCCAGCCGTTCGAGCCGGAACACGCCGCCGCGGAGCCGGCCCTGGACATCTCCGCGGTCGAACGGCCGGGCCAGGGCGGTCGGGTTGAGGAACGGGCCGACCACGTTCAGGACGGGAATTTCCCGCACGTTGGCCTGCCGAACGGTGCCGACCAGTCGCCCGGTCAGGTCGTCCGCCGTCCGCACGTTCTCGCCGCTCACGTCGAACCGGCCCGTCAGCCGGCCGCCGCCGAACAGCGGCTGCGGGCCGCCCAGCCGGCTCACCCGCACGTCCCGGAACCGCACCTGCCCGGCCAGCCGGCCGCCGGCGAAGTCGTAGCCCACGTCCACCTCGGCCCGGCCGTCGCCGACGGCGGTGGTGGCTTGTCGCACGCTCAGGCGGGCGGTGTCGAACTCGACCGGCAGCCGCAGGCCGGACACATCCACCCCACCGAGCCGACCCCGGGGCAGGCTGACCGTCGCCGTGCCGCGGACCTGCGGGTACACCCACAGCCGCAGTTCGACGGCCGCCTCGCCGTCGAGCGGGCCGGCGGCGGTGAACGGGGCGGTGAGCTGGCGGGCGTCGGCCCCGTCGAGGGTGAACCGGAAGAAGTTGCGAGCCGGCCGGGCCAGGTCGATGCCGCCGCTGCCGCCGAGCCGGCCGCCGGCCGCCCGGCCGTCGGTGACGTCCACCGTCAGTCGGCCGGCACGGAGGCCGAGCCGCCCGCGGACCCGGGGGGCGACGGCCGCCCCGTCCCACGTCAGGTCGGTCACGGTCACATCCCCGGAGCCGCGGGACAGGTCGGGGGCGAACGTCGCGTCCTCGATGTCCACCCGCCCGCCGAGCGGGGCGGCCCAGCGGATCGACGCCCCGAGCCGGCCGAGGTCGGCCCCGCGGAGGGACAGCTTGCCGGCCTCGGCCGACTTGGCCCCGTCGCCCGGGTAGCGGCCTTCTAACTCGAAGTCGCCGCCGAGTGCCTTGCCGGTCAGCTTGTAGTCGAGGCCGCCGTTCAACACTTTCAGCGTGCCGACCAGCTTCTCGGCCGGGACGCCCTGGACGGTCAGCCGGGGGGCGGTCAGGGCCAACTCGGCGGTGGCCGTGCGGGGGGTGCCCGGCGGGATGGCCCCGACCACCTTGCCGGACACCCGGCCGGTGAGCTTGACCGGGGCGTTCGGCACCAACGAGGCGGCCCCGGCAGCGTCCAGATCGGTGAACGCCACGTTGAACCGGCCGGCTTCTTTCTCGGACAATGGCACGTCGGCCGACCCGGTCACTTTCCCCTTGAACACGTCGGCGTCCAGGTCGCGGATGGTGATGCGGTCCGGGGAGAGTGTCCACTTGGCCGAGATGTGGTCGGCGGTGCCCGGCCCGACCTTCAGGGCCGACGCGGTGAGGGTGCCGTCAGCCTGTACGGTGGCCGGCGACAGCGTGCCGACGGCCCGTGCGGTGGCAGCCAGCTTGCCGTCGATGGGCACCGGCAGCGTCAACTCCGGCACCAGCTTGGTGAGGGTGGCGACTTGCTGCGAGTCGCTGCGGACTGCGGCCGAGTACGGGAACTGGCCGGCGAGTACCACGGCCGCGTCGGCGGCCAGCGGGATGCCCTCGACGCTCGCCACCGCAGCGACCAGTGACGCCTTGCCGCCGGTGACTGTCAGCGGCAGCCGCACGCCACTGACGGTGCGGCCGGCCGCGACGATAGCCGGCGACGTGAGTTCGCCGGTCGCTTGCCAGGTGGCCGTGTCGGTCAGTTTGTCGAGCGGGGCGCGGAACTCGGTCGTCCCGGACACCGGCCCGGACACCGGGAACGGCCCGCCGGGGACGGCCTTCAGCACCTGGCCGAGCGGCACGCCCTCCAGGATGAGTTTGGCCGTCAGGTCGCCGCGGGGGTTGACGGCGGCCGTCGCCGACCCGCTCAGCCGGCCGGTGACGCCGGCCTCCGGCGCGAATGCGGCCGTCAGGCGGCTCAGGGTGAGGACACCGTTGGTGTAGACTAGTTCGGCCGACACGTCGTCGGCAGTCAGCCCCTCGAAGCCGAGTCGCTTGCTGGTGAGGGTGCCGCGGACGGTGGTGCTTTTCTCCGGGGCGTCGGCCGACACCGGCACCGCCACTTTGGCCACCACCGTCACCTGGCCGGTGAGCTTGTAGTCGAACTTCACTTCGAGCCGCTCGAGCAGTTGGGCGATGTCCACCTCTCGCAGGGTGATCGACGCGCCGAAGCTGCTGGCCGGTGCGGCCGGCGGCTGGAGCAGCAGCAGCGGGGCTAACCACGGCGGCGGGGCGGCGGCCTTCGGCGGGGTCTCACCGTCCTCGAACCGGAACCGTTTGCCGTCGCCGCGGAGCCGCAGCCGGACCTCGGCCGGGAAGCCGGCGACGGTGCCGTTTTCCAAATCGCCACGCCCTTCGCCCCGGGTTTCGACCCGCCCGCCGGCGTGGACCAGCACCGTCAGGTCGGCCGCCCCGCGGAGCTTGCCGCCGATTTGTTTCGGCAGGTGCCAGTCGGCCGGCAGCTTGGCCGCGTCCACACCCTGGGTGTTCGCCCGGAAGCTGAGTACCGACGGCTCGGGGCCGAAGTCCAGCTTGCCGTCCAGATTCACCGTGCCGTCGGCCAGCTTGGCGGACAGGCCGTCCAGCGTCACCACCGGGCCGCCGATGCGAACGGTGCCGGCCACGTCGGCCAGCGTCACGCTCAGCCCCGGCAGCCCCAGCCCAGCCCCGCGGGGGGTCAGCACCACGCCGTAGGTGAACACGTCGGTCGGCCCCTGGAAGTCGATCGTCACCGTGGCCGGCGAGGTGCCGGACGGGTGGACCTGCTCCCACGTCTCGGGCGGCACCCACGGCACCGACTTCAACAGGTCGAGCCGCAGCGGGGCGTTCGGGTTGGTCAGCTCGACGCGAACCGACTTGGTGCTGAGGTCGATGGTGCCGGTGGCCCGCCAGCCGCCCCAGTCGGGGTCGTCGGCGGTCGCTGCAAACGTCAGCCTGCCATCAACCGGGGTGAGGTCGCCGGACACGCTCCGGAGCGTGAACGGCGGTCGCCCGTCCTGGGCGATGGTCAGCGTGGCGTCGGCCAAGTGAACGGCCGGCACCTTCGGGACATCCCCGCCGCCGGACCCCTTGGGCAGCGGGGTCAGCACCTTGCCGTCTTTGTCCACCCGCAGGTTGACCGTGACACCGGACAGGGTCACGGCCCCGGCGTCCACGTTGCCCCGGGCGAGTGACGTGAGCGGCACGGCCACGGCAGCGGACTTCACCACCAAGAAGTCGCCGACCCGGAACCCGGCGGACGAGGCCGACCGGCCGACGCTCAGGTGGTCCACTTCGACGGGCAGCCCGAGGGTGGCGGTCAGTTTGCCGGCGACCACCCCACGTGCATACCCGGTGCTTAGGGCAAGGCGAGCCGCCAAGTAGCCGCCGGCGACCAGCACCACTAGCAGAACGGCGGCGACGGTCAGCCCGCGGCGAAGGCGTCGGCTCATGTCATTGCTCCTGTGAGTCCGCCGCACGCTGCGTTTGCGGCAGACTCGTCGGTTGCCGGTGCGGGGGCAGGCCGTCTGTCCGGGATCGGCCGGTCGTCCGGTTGGGGTGAGCAAATCGCTTACCGTGTCGGTGAAGGAACGGCGGCGATTGATGGATGAGCCGCAGTCTGGCACGGCGGTTGCAGAAAAGACTTCCGGCCGACGCGACCGACACCCGCCCCACCCTTACCGTGAGTCCCTCATGCTCCGCCTCGCCGTGGTTTTCCTGGTCATCGCCCTAGTTTCCGCCCTGCTCGGGTTCGGCGGCATCGCCGGCCAGTCGATGGATTTCGCCCGCATCCTGTTCTTCGTCTTCCTGGTGCTGGCCGTGCTGTCCTTCGTGTTCAACGGCTTCCGCGGTCGCAATAGCATCGTGTGACGGGGGGCCACGACACCAACGCCCACCCGGTCCGGCGGGTGGACGTTGTCATGCGCTGAGCGACCGGCGGATGGTCGCCACCACCCCGTCCAGCGGCAAATCGTCGGGTCCGTCGTCGAACGGGTTCTCGATGTCCGTGGCGACTAGTTCCAGGGCGATCAGCACGTAGCCGATGGGCAGCACCAGTAGCACCGTGTACCAGCCCAGGTCGTCGCCCGCCAGCCACGGCAGGCTGAGCAGATAGAGTGTCAGTCCCTTCCGCATGAGCGACACATAGGACGCTGCCAGCGGGTTGCCGCGAATCCGCTCGCACGCCCCGGACACGTCCATTAGTTTCTTGGCGTGGCCGTCCAGGCTGAGGAAGCCGAATCCGTCGATCACCCCGTCCGCCCGCCACTTCACCAGTTGGTCGTACACCTCGGCTGCGGTGCCGAGCGGGTGGTGTGGGCCGGGGTCGCTCGCCGGTCGGGCCAGGTACTCCCGCAACTCCCCCGCGAACCGGCCCAGCAACGCGCGCAGGTGGTTCACCCCGGCCGGGTCGGCGGCGGCCAGCCGGGCCGCTTTGAGCGTCAGGTTGCGCGAGTCGTTGACTAGCGTCCCCCACAGCCCGCGGGCCTCGTACCACCGCTCGTAACTGGCCCGCGCCCGGAAGTGCATGAACCAGCCGAACAGCAGGCTGCCCAGCAGCAGCTCGCCCGGCCGGGACGGGGCCAGCTTGCCGTCCGGCGGCCGGGTGTACAGGGACAGCCACTCGATGAGCAGCGTGTACACGGTGAGGGCCACCAGGTACGGCCACAGCCGGGCCAGGACCGGGAAGCGGAACACCCGGCGGAAGCCGCGGACGGTTTCGGTGGGCATGACGTCAGGTGGGCAGGTGGCGGCGGACGGCCGGGCCGACGGCGATCTCCCGGCTAACGGCGATCAGGTCGTCGGCCATCCGCGGGGCCGGCCGCAGCCGGTCGCCGTCGACGCCCGGCAGCCGCACCTCGCCGCTGGCGATGTCGAACTGGCTCCACACGACCCGGTACAGGGCGTCGGCACAGCCCAGGATCACGCAGCCGGGTGCCTGCTTCACCAGTTCGTCTGGCAGGGACGGGGGCAGGAGGTCGGCGGGGCCGTCGCGGCCGGAGAACCGGGCGTTGCCGGCGAGCAGTTCGGCGACCGCGTCCGGTGGGATGGCCGGCCGGGGGTCGCCGGCGTCGTTGAGCAGAACTCGCCAGTCCATGCCAGTATGGTAGGGGCTACAACGGTTCGTGGCCCGAAGCGCGAGCGAGGGAGATGACCTCGCTCGCGCTTCGGGCCACGAACCAAGTCGCCTTAGCCGTGCCGGTGCTGACCGACCATGCCGACCCGCTCGGCGCCGTTGGCAACCAGCGTGTCCACCAGCCTCGGCACTTGCTCGTCAATTGCGGTCCGCACCTGGGCCACCGCCTTCGAAATCGCCTGCTCGCCGAGCTTGACGACCTCATGCCCGGCCCGGCTCATCAGTTCGTCAAGCCAAGTCGGCTGCCTAGGGGTGGCTTGCGGAGCGGACTGGGGCGCTGGCTCTGAGGTGGCATACCCGGCGGCGTAACTCGGCCGGTACGGCGGCACCGGGGCCGGCTCGCTCCCCTTGCCCATCTGTGCCGGCTGTGCGGGAGTGGCTTTGCCGAACACCAGCAGCCCGGTGAGGAAGCCGACGACCGCCGCCCCGCCGACCATGACGGCCGGGTTTTCCCGCACGTGCGTGGTCATGTCGAACGCCCCCTTCACGCTGTCGGTGAGGCCGTGGACGGCCTGCTTGGCGTCGTCCCCCACCCCGATCAGTCCCTCCCGCACGCTGGAGGTAGTGTCGTGGACGGCACTGGTCACCGACTGCACGGTGTCCTGCACGGCCGTGGTGGCCGACTGGACGGTGGCCACCACCTGCTGTTCCAGGGCGGCAATCTTGTCGAACAGGGACGACCGCGTGGCGGCCATGTCCTGCTCGATCATTTCGGGCTTGGGGTCGTCCACGACAGGTTCTCCGTGAGGGCGTTGAAGGTCTTGTCCGGGAGCGGGTTGTACTTCTCGAAAATCCGCTTGCCGGCGAGGGCGGCCGATAGCCCGCCGCCGACCAGTAGACCGCCGACAATCAGCCAGCAGGCGAACAGCGGCAGGGCGGGGACCAAGTAGTACAGCATGTACACCACGCCGATGACCAGAAACAGGCTACCAACGGATGCCAGCCCGAGGCCGGTGCCGATGTAGACGGTGGCCGCCTTGCCGCGGTTGAAGTCCTCGCGGATCTCGGCCCGCAGCATCTGGGCCTGCTGCCTGATGAGCGTCTGCACGTCCCCGATGATGCCGCCGAGCAGCTCGGCCACCGGCGCGACGTGCCCGGCGGCGGTGACGGCGGGGGTGCCCGGCGGGGGCGTCAGGGTGGCGGGCATGTCGGGACTCTCGGCGGGTGACAGAGGGTTGTCAGTGACTACGCAACGGGCGCGCCGGTTCTCAGCCGGCGGTCGCCCGGACCACCTGGCGGACGGCCTCCCGTGGCTCCAGCTTGCCCTCGTCGGCGTCGTTAGCCGGTCCGCCCTCGCCCTCGAACCGGCTCAGCTCGTCCGGCTCGGCCCGCAAGTCGTGCAGGCTGGGCAGATGGCGGAAGTCGCCTCGTAACGTCCGCAGGGCCAGCCGCTCCCGCTCGATCTCGACGCGACCGCGATAGCCGCACTGGTTGAACAGCAAACTGAGCCAGCTTTTGCGACCGCTGGCCGACTGGGCTAACGCCAGAGCACCGGCCGCCGGCAACAGGGCAAACAGCGGGTGCCGGCGGGCCAGAACGATGCCGCCCACAACCAGCGCCCCCGCGGCAGCTTTGGTGAGCTGGCCGGCGCTCCACTCCTCGTCCAATTGGCCGAGCCGGTCGGCAACTGACTCGTGCCCGCCCTCAGCGATCTTGTGTAGGTGCTGCTCGATGTCGTGAGGTCGTTGCGGCATGGCCGTTCCTCGGGTGGGTGTCTGTGGGTATGCATCCGGTGTGCCAAGCCACTAACATGGCGTGTGAGTTGCGACGGACAGGGGTCGGGCAAGCGGGATGATCACCCGGCCCACAATTCGGAGAAGCATCGTGCCGAAGCGATTCGCAGTCCGTCGCGCAGCAATGCCGGCCCGGCCACTGCCAAGTGCGGTGGCCGGGCCGGCGGATGTGGCACAACAGCCGGCGGTGAGCAACGACGACGTGCGGCGGCAGGCGTATCGGCGGTGGGAGGCGGCAGGCCGACCGGCGGGGGATGGGGTGCCGTTCTGGCTGGCGGCCGAGCGGGAGTTGCGTGGCTGAATGGTTGGTCGCCCGGAGCGCGAGCGAGGAATCACCTCGCTCGCGCTTCGGGCTACGAACCAGTGGCGTTATTCGCCTTTAAATTCGGCCTTGTCAATGCGGTACAGGCTGATCTTGTCGGTGATGCTCCGCCGGCTCAGGCCGCTCAACTTGGCACAATTGCCGACGTGCCCGCGGGTCCGCTTGAGCATCCGCCGCAGGTACTTCTCCTCGAACGTGGCGGTCAGCTCGGCGAGCTGGTCGGGCAGCGGCCGGGCCAGGTCCACCTGCATCGCACTTTTGCCGGCCGACTCCGGCTTGAGCAAGTCGGGCGGCAGGTTGGCCGGCTTGATGACGCCGTCCCGGGCCGTGACGCACCCCCGCTCGACGGCGTTCTCCAACTGCCGGACGTTGCCCGGCCAGTGGTAGGCCATCAGCCCGGCCATCGCCTCCGGGCTGATCTGCGGGGCCGGCTGGCCGACCCGGGCGTACTTCTGGGCAAAGTGCTGGGCCAGCAGGGGAACGTCCTCCATGCGGTCCCGTAGCGGCGGCAACTCCACCCGGATGACGTTGAGCCGGTAGTACAGGTCTTCCCGGAAGCTGCCGTCCTTGACCATCTTTTCCAGCGGCTGGTTGGTGGCCGCGACCACCCGCACGTCCAGGCTGATGCTCTCGGTGCTGCCCAGCCGCTCGATCTTCCGCTCTTGCAGCACCCGCAGCAGCTTCACCTGCATGGGCATCGGCACGTCGCCGACCTCGTCCAGGAACAGCGTGCCGCCGTTGGCCTGTTCGAACCGCCCCTTCCGCTGGCCGCTGGCCCCGGTGAAGGCGCCCTTCTCGTGGCCGAACAGTTCGGACTGGATCAGCGTGGCCTGAATCGCGCCGCAGTTTACCGGCACGAACGGGCCGTGCGCACGGTTCGAGTGGCGGTGAATCGCCTGCGCAGTGAGCTCCTTGCCGCTGCCGCTCTCGCCGCTGACCAACACGGGTGCATCGACTTTCGCAACGCGCAGGATCTGGCGCAACAGCTCCTTTGCCGCCTCGCTGTTGCCGACGATCGATGCGTCGCGCGTGGCGGTCTGCGCTTGTGCCTGGCGTGAGGCGTGGCGCAATGCAGCATGGCCGTGCGCGTGGCCGAGCGTTGAACTGAGACGCGCCGGGCTGATCGGCAAGGTGTGGTGATCGAACAGGTGGTCGACGATCAGATCACGGCACGCCGACATCGCAAGCACCGCCGACTCGAACGTGCCGACCCATTCCAGACTGCCGTGCACACGCAGGAAGCCATCGAGCTCTACACAGCCGACGTGATCGATGCGTCCCGGCACCAGCAGGCCCGCGAGATAGGGGTGCTCCTGCAGTTGCCGGTGCGCGGTGTTCAAGTCAGTGACGACCTGAACGTTCCAACCATCTGCCCGCAGTTCATCGACCCATGCGCAGTCCGAGTATTTCATCGTGACGCACAGGAGACGCCGTTCGTCCATATGTTTGTCTCTGCCGTCTTGTTGTGCGCTGACGGGATCGAACAGCGGCGCCCGTCAGGTCTCGCAAGGTGTCATCAGCCGGTCAACCGGTAACGACGAGGCGCTAAATGCAAGCGAAAGCAACGGTAGCCTCGGCCCCTGACGCCTGCCACCCCCGAAACCGGGGGGGTGGGGGGGGCGAGGTCCGCTGCCGAGAGCGACCGGCTGCAGTCGGACGCGGCGCGAACGTGAGCAACATCACGGCGAATCCGCTGAACCTTCAGTTCACCGCAGGCCGGCCGATAGCACGATGTCGCATCGGGCGCGCCCGGTGACAACGCTCATTTGGCAGGACGGCATGACCCCAGGCTCTCGTTTCCAGACCGCACGCACCCGCGTTGCCCGACTTGCGCTGGCGGCCGCCGGTGTGGTCTGCACGTGGCCCGGCGCGCTGCATGCGGCAGCGCTCACACTCAACCTCACCGACAGCGCCGGCGCGCCGCTGGCTGACGCGGTCGCGCTGCTCGAGCCGGTCGGCGGCGGTGTTGCCGTGAAGCCCATGCCGGACACCGAGATCGCGCAGGTCAAGCGCCAGTTCGCACCGCGCGTGACCGTGATCACGACCGGCACGCGCGTGACCTTCCCGAACTTCGACACGGTGCGCCACCACATCTACTCGTTCTCGCCGATCAAGACGTTCGA
>JAYVUZ010000016.1:0-17786 GCA_043787415.1 Fimbriiglobus sp.
GCGCTGCGGCGGGCGGTCTCGCGTCGGCTCCCGGTCGCGGGTCGGCTCGCGCGGCGGGAGGGCGATGGGCGTCGGCTTCGGGGGCAACGCCGGCAGGACGCGGTTCGGGGCGGCGGCCTCGGTCACCGGCGGGCGGACGGGCGGGGCGTCGTCGCGGCGCGGCGGCAAGTCGCGGGGCAGCGGCTCGCGCGACGCGGGCAGCGGCAACGGCCGACGCGGGAGTTCCAGCGGCGGCATCGGCAGCGGCCGCGGGCCGCGGCCGCCGTTGAGCGCCTGCGGCGGGCCGACCGGCACCGGCCGGCCGTCGACCATGCGCGGCTCGGAGCCGAACCGCGTGACGACGTAGGTGCCGCCGCTGCTGCGGTGCTTGTCGAGGTCGAGCAGGCCGAGGGTTTGCGCCTCTTCGAGCAGTTCGCTGAACGCGCGGTAGCCGTGGTACTCCTCGTTGAAGCTCGGCTTCTTCCGCTTCATCGTGTCCTTGACCATCGACGAGAAGATCAGGTCTTTGTTCTCCCGCCGCAGGGCCAGCAGCGAGTCGAGCAAGAGCGCGAACATCTTGCGCTTCGCCTCGGGGATCGACTCGTCCTCGCTCACGGAGATCAGCGGGGCGCGGTCGAGGTCCTCGTAGTAGATGAACTCGTCGCAGTTGTCGCGCAGCAGGTTCGAGGTCGAGTCGGCCAGGCCCAAGCCGATCACGTCGCGGCCGAGTTCCTTGAGTTTCGACACGAGCGGCGAGAAGTCGCTGTCGCCGCTGAGGATCACGAAGGTGTCGATGTGGTCCTTCGAGTAGGCCAGGTCCATCGCGTCCACGCACATGCGGATGTCGGCGGAGTTCTTGCCGGTGATCACGCGCTTCGGGATCTCGATGAGCTCGACCGCCGCCTCGTGCAATGCGGTGGTGTAGTAGCCGAAGCGGCTCCAGTCGGCGTACGCCTTCTTGCAGACGATCTTGCCCTTCTCGACCAGGCGCTCGAGCACCTTCTCGATGTTGAAGCGGTCCCGGCGGCCGCCGAAGCCGAGGGCGAGGTTCTCGAAGTCGATGAACACGGCGAGGATGCGTTCCCCGTCGGAGAGGCGTTGGGACTTCATACGCGCAAGGGCTCCAGCGAACTGCGGCGGGCGTCGTCCAGGGGTGGCCGGCGCGCCCGCGGCGACGGTCCGAATGGGTGCTATCATCGGCCCCGACCCGGCTTTCGACAATCGCCGATCTCGGAATCCCCGTTGGCCGATGGCACGCCGGGCCGTTAACCTGACCCCTCACGCCCCCCCACGCCGCCCACGCAAAGGTCTACTCATGACTGCCCAGTTCTCCCTCGCCGGCAAGGTCGCGGTCGTCACCGGCGGCGGCCAGGGCATCGGCGAGGCGATCTGCCGCCGCCTCGCCGCCGCCGGTGCCAAGGTCGGCGTCTTCGACATGTCCGCCGAGAGCGCCAACCGCGTCGCCGAGGCCGTCGGCGGCGTGGCGATGGTCGGCGACATCACCAAGGAGGCCGACATCGAGCGCGTCTTCAATGAGGTCGTGGCCAAGGCCGGCCCCGTCGATGTGCTCGTCAACAACGCCGGCGTGGCGAGCCGCAAGGGCCGCGACCTGCCGATCTGGGAACTCGTCCGCGAGGACTGGGAGTTCGTCATGAACATCAACGTGACGGGCCTGGTGATGTGCTGCAAGGCGGTGCTGCCGGGCATGATCGCGCGGGGCTACGGCCGGGTGGTGAACATCGCCTCGATCGCCGGCAAGGAGGGCAACCCCAAGATGGCCCCCTACTCCGCGAGCAAGGCCGCGGTGATTTGCCTGACGAAGTCGCTGGCGAAGGAACTCGTCGGCAAGGGCGACTTCTGCGTCAATAGCGTCGCCCCGGCCGTCATCCAGACGCCGATCCTCGACCAGTTGAGCGCCGAGCAAATCAACATGATGCTCTCGAAGATCCCCCTCGGCCGCACCGGCAAGCCCGACGAAGTGGCGGCGTTGGTCCACTTCCTGTCGAGCAGCGAGTGCAGTTTCACGACCGGCCAGTGCCTCGACATCAGCGGCGGCCGCGCGACCTACTGAGCGAATACCTACGAGCCGGAAGCGTCAGCGCCCGGAGCATGCCGGCGTGGCCGGCGCACGAATCTCGGACACCCACGATGTCAGGTCGTCGTGGCATCCGTCGGGAAGTTGGAAAAATGAAGGGAAATTGCTACCAATGCCCGAGCGCCTGGGTTATTATCTTTTCGGGTAACTCCACCCACTTTCTGCGTACTCATCCATTTCAAGGAACTACTCCTATGGTTGCGCCCAATCCCCCCCGTGAAACCCGTCGGGGGTTCACGCTGATCGAACTCCTCGTCGTCATCGCCATCATCGCCATCCTTATCGGCCTGCTCCTGCCCGCCGTGCAGAAGGTCCGCGAGGCGGCCGCCCGCGCTCAGTGTGCGAACAACGTCAAGCAGCTCGCCCTGGCCGCCCACAACTACGAGAGCGCCCTCGGCACCCTGCCCCGCAACGGCAGCGAGAACAAGGCCCACTGGGGGCAGTCGCACAACAACCCCCAGGGCACCGGCTGCTGCGGCAACGCCGCCCCGCGGTGGAGCTGGCTGGCCCGGCTGCTGCCGCACATCGAACAAGACCCGCTGGCCCGCCGGGGCGACATCCCGCAGGGCAACGCCAACACGGCGGTGGTGGCCGGGCCGAACGCCCTTGAGGCCTACCGCACCAACCTGAAGGCGTTCACCTGCCCGTCCGACACCACCACCGACCGGGTGCCGACCGACCGGGCCAACCTGGGGACGGCCGCCGTCACCAGCTACAAGGGGGTGAGCGGGGACAACTGGGGCACCGACTTCTACGGGGTGCAGAACGACACGACCTTCACCACCCCGTACCGCAACCCGACGGTCGGGGCGGCGGCGGCCCTGCCCCGGTTGCAGAACGGCCTGGAGTTCGGCAACGGCATCTTCTGGCGGGCCGACATCCGCGGCGGTGCCATGACCATCATTTCCATTACGGACGGAAGTAGCAACACATATCTGATCGGTGAAGACATCCCGCAGTACTTGCGGTGGAACGAGTGGGCGGCGCCGAACGGGTCGGTCGGCACCTGTGCCATCCCGCTGAACGTGGGGAACGTGATCGGCGACCCGGACACCGGGTTCGACACCACGACCAAGACGAGCCGCTGGCAGACCCGCATCTCGTTCCGCAGCCGGCACACCGGCGGGGCCAACTTCGGCATGGCCGACGGCACGGTGCGGTTCGTCCGCTCGACCATCGACCTGACCACCTACCGCGCCCTGGCCACCCGGTCCGGCGGCGAAGTCACCTCCGGCGACTGACCCCCCCCTCACCCCAAGGACGCCATGCGAACGCGATTCGTCGGACTGGTGGTCGGGCTGGCCGGGCTGGCCGGGTGCGAGCCGGCCGGCCCGGTCCTGTACCCGGTGGGCGGCAACCTGGCCCTGACCACGGGCAAACCGGTCCCCCACGGGTACGTCAACTTCCACCCTGACCCGGCCAAGGGGAACGCCTCGAAACAGGTGGGCATCGGATACATCAAGGACGGCCAGTACATTCTGAAGACGGCCGACCGGGACGGGGTGACGGCCGGCTGGTACCGGGTGACGGTCGAGTCGGCCAACGAGACCGACCCGAACAACCCGTACGTGACCGAGTGGTTCGCCGACGAGAAGTACACCCAACAGGAGCGATCCGGGCTGACGGTGGAGGTGGTGGCCAACCCCGAGCCGGGGCGGTACGACTTCAAGCTCGCCCCGCACCCGAAGGCCGCGACCGACGCCCAGAAGGCGAAGATCGCGGCCGCGTCAAAGGGGGCGCCGTCCGACGGCGGCACGAAGAAGTGACCGGGCCGGGGCAACGCCCGTCCGTAGCAGCGGGCGGGCGTTGCCTGGTCCGTTTCAAATCCTAGCCCGGCAGCAGGTGCTTCACCGCGTCGTGCTCCTCTTGCAACTCAGCCAGCGTCTTGGCGAAGGCCGCCTGGCCGAAGGCGTCGAACGTCAGCCCTTCGACCACCGTCAGCTTGTCGCCGCTGGCCGTCACCGGGTAGCCGAACACCAGCCCGGCCGGCACACCGTACTCGCCCTTGCTGACCACGGCGGCACTGGTCCAGTCCTCCGTCGGCGTGCCGCTCACCGCACTCTTCACGTGGTCGATGGCCCCGTTGGCAGCCGACAGGGCACTCGACAGCCCCCGGGCCTTAATAATCGCCGCCCCGCGGTTCTGGCACTGCGGCACCATCGTCTCTTCCAGCCACGCCCGGTCGGAAATGACCCGGGTGGCCGGTTTGCCCCCAATCTTCGCGTTGGTGAAGTCCGGGAACTGGGTGTTCGAGTGGTTCCCCCAGATGGTCACACACGTCACGTCGGCGTTCGGCACGCCGGCTTTCACGGCCAACGCCGAGACGGCCCGGTTGTGGTCGAGCCGGGTCATGGCGTGCCAGCGGTCGGCGGGGATGGCCCGGCCGTTCCGGTAGGCCACCAGGCAGTTGGTGTTGCACGGGTTGCCGACCACCAGAATCCGCACGTCGGCCGCCGCCCTCGCCGCCAGGGCCTTGCCCTGACCGACGAAGATTTCCCCGTTCAGACCGAGCAGGTCTTTCCGCTCCATCCCCGGCCCGCGGGGCCGGGAGCCGACCAGCAGTGCCCAACTGACGCCGTCGAACGCCGTGTCGGCCGAGTCGGTCACGACCACGTCCCGCAGGGTGCGGAACCCGCAATCCAGCAGCTCCATCGCGTTCCCCTCGGCGATTTCCAGCGGCTGCCGGGCGGCCGGGGTCGGCGGGGTCCAGTCCGGCCGCTTCGGGATTTCCAGCAGGTGGAGCGTCACCAGCGTGTCCGGGCCGAACACCTCGCCGGAGGCCAGCCGGGCGAGCATGGCGTAGCTCACCTGGCCGCCGCCGCCGGACACGGCCACCTTGATCGACTTGGGCATGGGAGGGGTTCCCGTTGGGGGAGCGTCAGATACACCTACCGTAGCGACGGGTTCCCCGGCCGGCATCGACCGGCCCGATTCAGGAGCGTGACACGATGGCTGCGGTTAAGGTCGGGATCAACGGGTTCGGTCGCATCGGCCGGCTGGTGTTCCGGGCGCTGGTCGAGCAGGGCCTGCTCGGCAAGGAACTCGACGTGGTGGCCGTCAACGACCTGGTGCCGGCCGACAACCTGGCCTACCTGCTCAAGTACGACAGCACCCAGGGCCGCTTCACCAAGTCCGTCCACAGCAAGAAGTCGTCCCCGGCGGTGGCCGAGGACGACGTGCTGGTGGTGGACGGCCACGAGATCAAGTGCCTGGCGGTGAAGGAGGGGCCGGCCGCCCTGCCGTGGAAAGAACTCGGCGTCGAGTACGTCATCGAGTCCACCGGCCTGTTCACCGACGCCGAGAAGGCCCGCGGGCACATCACGGCCGGGTGCAAGAAGGTGATCATTTCCGCCCCGGCCAAGGGGGAGGATGTGACCGTGGTGATGGGCGTCAACCACGAGAAGTACGACCCGAAGTCGCACCACATCATCAGTAATGCCAGTTGCACGACGAACTGCCTGGCCCCGCTCGTCCACGTCCTTCTAAAGGAAGGGTTCGGGATCGAGGAGGGGCTGATGACGACCGTCCACAGCTACACGGCCACCCAGAAGACGGTGGACGGGCCGAGCAAGAAGGACTGGAAGGGCGGGCGGTCGGCGGCCATCAACATCATCCCGAGTACGACCGGGGCGGCGAGGGCCGTGGCCCTAGTCTGCCCGGAGGTGAAGGGCAAGCTCACCGGCATGTCGTTCCGCGTGCCGACGCCGACCGTGTCGTGCGTGGACTTGACGGTCAAGACCGTGAAGGCGACCAGCTACAAAGAGATTTCGGCCGCCATGAAGCGGGCCAGCGAGACGTACCTGAAGGGGTTCCTCGTGTACACCGAGGACGAAGTGGTGTCGAGCGACTTCATCCACGATACGGCTAGTAGCATCTATGATGCGCACAGTGGCATCGAACTGAACAGCCGCTTCTTCAAGCTGATTTCGTGGTACGACAACGAGTGGGGCTACTCGAACCGCTGTGTGGACCTGCTCAAGTATATGGTGCAGAAGGGCTAATACGATTCAATTGCCAAGGCGACGAGACGCCGAGGAAGGCAGAAATTCAGTTCTTGCGAAATGATCGACAGCGTTCCTTGGCGTCTCGGCGCCTTGGCGGTTAGATCGTGGAGTGATTGATGGCGAAGAAGACGCTGGCCGACCTCGGCGATTTAACCGGCAAGCGGGTGCTGGTGCGGGTGGATTTCAACGTCCCGCTCGACAAGACGACCGGGGACGTGAAGAACGACCGCCGCATCCGCGGGGCGGTGCCGACCATCAAGGCCCTGCTCGACGCCGGGGCGTCGGTGGTGGCCATGACCCACATCGGCCGGCCGGACAAGGCCGACGCCGCCCAGCGGAAGCACCTGACCACCGACAAGGTGGCCGAGCGGCTGGGCAAGCTGCTCGGGCTGGAGGTGAAGAAGGCGGCGAACGAGGTGGTCGGCCCGGCCGTCACGGCCGCCGTGCGGGCGCTGCCGGCCGGCGGGGTGCTGGTGCTGGAGAACCTGCGGTTCGACCCGCGGGAGCAGACGAACGACCCGGAGTTTGCGAAGGCGGTGGCCGACCTCGGCGACGCCTACGTGAACGACGCCTTCGGCACCTGCCACAACGACAAGGACGCCAGCATGGTGGCCGTGCCGGCGGCCGTGAAGGCGGCTGGCAAGCCGCGGGCCGTCGGGCTGCTGGTCGCCAAAGAGCTGGAAGTCATCGACGGGCTGATGGCCAACCCCAAGCGGCCGGTGCTGGCCATCATGGGCGGGGCCAAAGTGTCGGACAAGATTGCGTTCATCAACGCCCTGCTGGCGAAAGTCGATCACCTGCTGATCGGCGGCAAGATGGCCTACACGTTCCTCAAGGCCCGCGGGGTGAGCGTCGGCAGCACCCGCGTCGCCGCCGAGGAGCTGACCGCCGCCGGCCCGCTGCTGCCGCACGTCGGCGGCAAGATCACGCTGCCGGTGGACTACGTCGCCGCCAAATCGGACGACCTGTTGCAAACCCAGGTGTGCGACGGCGACATCCCGGCCGGGTACGAAGGTGTGGACATCGGCCCGAAGACGACCGAGCTGTTCAAGCAGAAGATCAAGGGAGCCGGGACGGTCATCTGGAACGGCCCGGTCGGCTGGTTCGAGCAGGCGGCGTTCGCCCGCGGCACCCAGTACGTGGCCGAAGCGATGGCGTCCAGCGGCGGCGTCACGGTGGTGGGCGGCGGTGAGACGGCGGAGGCCGTCGAGCAGTTCGGGTTCGACGACCAAATGACCCACGTCTCGACCGGCGGCGGGGCCTTCCTGGCCTACGTCGAGGGCAAGCCGTTCCAGTCCCTGGCCCAGATCGACGACAAGTGACCACGGGCGGCGGCGTGGCGGAGCTGTTGATGACCGAGCGGCCCAAGCGTGGCGTCCCGGAAGGGCTGTGGGTGCGGTGCCCGCAGTGCAAGGCCACGGTGTTCAAGAAGGAAGTGGCCGGCAAGCTCAACTGCTGCCCGGAGTGCGACCACCACTTCCCCGCCTCGGCCCGGGAGCGGCTCGACCAGTTGCTCGACGCCGACACCTTCGAGGAGTGGGACGCCGGGCTGCGGCCGGCCGACCCGCTCGGGTTCGTGGACCGCATCCCGTACAGCCAGCGGCTGGTCGCCGAGCAGAAGAAGACCGGGATGCCGGACGCCGCCGTGTGCGGCCAGGGGTTCATCCGCGGCCGCGGGGTGGTGCTCGGCATCACCGACTTCCAGTTCATGGCCGGCAGCATGGGCAGCGTGGTCGGCGAGAAGCTGACCCGGGCGGCCGAGCGGGCACTGGAGCGGCGGTTGCCGCTCGTGTTCGTGTCCGGCAGCGGCGGCGGGGCGCGGATGCAGGAGGGCATCCTGTCCCTCATGCAGATGGCCAAGGTGAGTGCCGCCATCGGCCGCTACCAGGCGGCCGGCGGGCTGTACGTGTGCGTGTTGACCCACCCGACGATGGGCGGGGTGGCCGCCAGTTGGGCGTTCCAGGGCGACCTGACCCTGGCCGAGCCGAAGGCGATGGTCGGCTTCGCCGGCGCCCGCACCATCAAGAACACCATCCGGCTGGAGCTGCCCGACGGCTTCCAGACGAGCGAGTTCCTAATGGCCCACGGGTTCGTGGACCGCATCGTGCCGCGCCGCGACCTGCGGACCGAGCTGGCCCGTATCATTGACTACTGCCGGTTCGAGTAGCGATCCTCGGTCGGGGGCGCGTCGTGGGATTCCTCGGCAACCTGTTCGGCGGCAAAGGGAAGGGCAAGACCGCCGACATCAAGCGGTGGGACTTGCGCGGCCGCACCGGCCAGGGCAGTATGTCCAAGGTGTACCAGGCGTACGACCGCGAGTTGGGCCGCACCATCTGTCTGAAGCTGCTAGACGCGGCCAAGACCAAGGTGTTCGAGGAGCGGTTCAGCCGGCAGGGGCTGAAGAAGCCGAGCGAGGGCGAGGTGTGCGCCGACCTGGCCCACAAGAACTGCGTCAAGACGTACGACTTCGGCACGGTCACCAAGACGGGCGAGCCGTACCTGGTGATGGAGTGGATCGACGGCGACGGCCTCAACTTCCTGGTCGAGACGAAGAACAAGAAGCTGCTCGGCCAGCGGGTCCACTTCATCACCCAACTCTGCGACGGGGTGCAGTACCTGCACGCCAAGGGGTACATGCACCGCGACCTGTGCCCGCGGAACGTGATGGTGGCCAAGGAGACGGACGAGTACGGGGACGGCGGGCCGGGGGTGGTGAAGCTGATCGACTTCGGGCTGACCATCCCGGCCACGCCGGCGTTCTGCGTCCCCGGCAACCGCACCGGCACGGTGGACTACCTGGCCCCGGAGGTGATCCGCCGGAGCGCCACTGACATCCGGGTGGACCTGTTCGCCCTGGGGGCAACGGCCTACGAGGTGTTCACCGGGTCGCTGCCGTACGAGCGGAGCGTGTCCAGCGAGCAGACCCTGCTCAAGCGGATGAACGGTAAGCCGCGGTCCGCCAAGGAGGTGAACCCGGCCCTCGACGACGACCTGGCCCGGGTGCTGATGAAGGCCATCGAGAAGGACCGGGCCGACCGCTACAAGTCGGCCGAGGAGTTCAAGCAGGCGCTGCTGGCGGTGAAGCGGCAGGACTACTAGTCGGGCACGGTGAACCGTGCCCTACACCGCCGCCGCGACCGCCGCCGTCTCCACCCTCAGCACCCGCGGCCCCAGGCTCGCCCGCCGCCAGCCGGCGACCGCCACCTCGTCGGCCGTGAACCCGCCCTCCGGGCCGACCGCCACTACCCGCGGGCCGGCCGCCGGCGTCAGCGGTTCGGCGTCGGCGGTGTGTAGGATCACTCGGTCGGCCGGCAATTCCGCCCGCCCCGCGAAGGCCGCCCACGACTGCGGCCGCTCGACCCGCATCAGCCGGTTGCGGCCGCACTGCTTGCTGGCCTCGATCACCATCCGCTCGAACTTCTCGACCGACTTCGGCACCACCACGCTGCGGGCCGTGACCAGCGGCACGAACCGGCTGACGCCGAGTTCGGTCAGCTTCTCGACGAGGTAGTCCGCCCGGTCGCCTTTGGGCACGGCCGCCGCGACCCACAGTTCCAGGGGCCGCTCGCGGTCGATGGCCAGCGGCTCGCCGACGACGACGGCGACCGACTTCTTGCCGACGCCGACCACCTCGGCCGGCCACTCCCGGCCGTCGCCGCAGAACAGCGTCAGCCGGTCGCCGGGGCCGAACCGCCGGACGCTGCCGAGGTGGTGGGCTTCCGGGCCGTCCAGGGTGAAGTCGCCGGGGTGGGGCGGGTCCGGAGTGTAGAAGCGGTCGGCCATGCCGACAAGGTAGTGTTTCCACAGGCGACCGCTCGCCGTCCGGATTCGCCGGGTGGGCCGCTTGCAACGCCGCGCGGGGCGTGGGACAATATCGCCGCGTCCCCCGCCGGTCAACCCCTCCACGGTGCCCCATGCCCCTCCAGCCGACCCGCCGCGACGCCCTCGCCGCCGGCGTAATCCTCGCCCTGCCCGCGGCCAGCTACCGCCGGGCCTTCGCCGCCGACCCGCCGAGCGAAAAAGTCCGCGTCGGCATGATCGGCGTCGGTAACCAAGGCGGGCCGAGCAACAACCTCAAATATTTCGCGCCGGCGACGAGCGTTGTCGCCCTGTGCGACGTGGAGAAGCAGCACCTCGACAAAGCAGCCAAGTTCTGCGAGAACACCAGCCCCAGCCTGTCCCTCACCGACGACTACCGCCGGTTGCTCGACCGCAAGGACATCGATGCGGTGGTAGTGACGGTACCGGACCAGTGGCACGCCCTGATGACGGTGCAGGCCTGCCAATCCGGCAAGGACGTGTACTGCGAGAAGCCGCTGACCCTGACCATCGGCGAGGGGCCGCTGATGATCGCCGCCGCCCGGCAGCACAAGCGAGTTGTCCAGACCGGCTCCATGCAGCGGAGCGGGCAGGAGTTCATCACCGCCTGCAAGCTGGTCCGCGAGGGGGCCGTCGGCAAGGTGAAGGAGGTCAAGGTGACGCTGCCGCCGCCGAACTGGGTGGACCGGGCCAAGATGCCGGTGCCGGACTCGCCCCCGCCGGACACCCTGGCCTACGACCGCTGGCTCGGGCCGGCCCCGCTGCGGCCGTACAACAAGAACCACGTTCACTACCTGTTCCGCTTCTACTGGGACTACTCCGGCGGCCAGCAGACCAACTTCGGGGCGCACCACCTGGACGTGGCCCAGTGGGGCCTGGGCATGGACGCCAGCGGCCCGGTGGCCGTTGAGGCGCGGGCCAAGTTCCACCCGCAGGGCTGGTACGAGACGCCGGACTTCGCCGAGGTGAAGTACACCTACGCCGACGGGGTGGTGCTCACCAGCCGGCTGGGCAGCGACTCCAAGACGAACGACAAACAGGGCACCGAGTTCGTCGGCGACAAGGGGTCGCTGTTCGTGTACCGCGGGGGCATAAAGACCAGTTCGCCCGAGATGCTCAAGGGCGTCGAGTGGGACAAGAAGCGCAGCCCGAACGTGGCCCACGTCAGCGACTTCCTGAGCTGCGTGAAGACCCGCAAGACGCCGGTGGCGGACGTGGCCATCGGCCACCGCTCGGCGACGGTGTGCCACCTCGGGAACATCGCCGTGCGGGCCGGCCGGCCGCTCAAGTGGGATCCGGCGAGCGAGCGGTTCGTCGGCGACGCCGAGGCCGACAAGTGGCTGCTGAAGGAGTACCGCAAGGGGTACTCGCTGGCGTAGTCGCCGGGGCCAGCGGGGGGCGTCAGCCCCCCGTGCCTGCCTCTCCCGGGGATACGACGGGTTCCCGCACATGGCAGGCACGGAGGGCTGACGCCCCCCGCTGGCCTATGATTGGCAGATGCCCGCCGCTGCCATCCTGAACGATCCGGTCGCCAAGCACCTCCGCACCGGGGCCGCCACCCTCCGCCCGGGGTGGACCGTGGCCGACGCCCTGGCCCACCTGCGGGCCGAACCGCCGGCCGGGCGGATCATCTACTTCTACGTCACCGACGAGGCGGGCAAGCTGGTCGGGGTGGTGCCCACCCGCCGGCTGCTGCTGTCCGCCCCGGACGCCCGCATCGACGGGGTGATGATCCGCGGCGTGGTGGCTGTGCCGGCCGCCGCCACCGTGCTGGAGGCGTGCGAGTTCTTCACCCTGCACCGGCTGCTGGCCTTCCCGGTGGTGGACGCCGAGCGGAAGCTGCTCGGGGTCATTGACGTGGAGCTGTACACCGACGAGCTAGCCGCCGAGGGGGAAAGTCCCCGCCCGCCGGACGACGTGTTCGAGCTGATCGGCGTCCACCTGGCGGCCGCTTCGCACTCGCCGGCGAAGGCGTTCCGCGACCGCTTCCCGTGGCTGCTGTGCAACGTCGGCGGCGGCCTGGTGGCGGCGGTGCTGGGCGGGCTGTTCGAGGACGTACTCACCTGGCGGAGCGCCGTCGTGGCCCTGTTCATCCCGGTGGTGCTGGCCCTGTCCGAGAGCGTGGCCATGCAGTCGGTCACGCTGACCGTCGGCCGGCTGAAGGCCAGCGGCGGCGGCCGGGCACTGCGTCGCGGATTGAGCGAACTGGCGACGGGCGCTCTGCTCGGGGCGGCGTGTGCCGGGCTGGTGGCGGCGTCCGCCGGGCTGTGGCTGCGAGACGCCAAAGTGGGCGGGCTGCTGTTCGGGGCCATCGGCTTCGGCGTGCTCGTGTCGGCCGGCGTCGGGTTCGCGGTGCCCACCCTGCTCCACCGGCTGCGGCTCAATCCGCACCTCGCCGCCGGCCCCGTGGCCCTGGCGGTCGCCGACATGCTGACGCTGGTCGGGTACTTCCTGCTGGCCCGGGTGGCGATGTGACCGGCTTCAGTTATTCCACCCGCCCCGCTTGCGCAGCCCACCAGTCTGGGCAACCTGTTTGGGTCAGAAAAGCTGGATTCCCTCTGCGTGTCGTGCCGATATCGCCACGGGGGACGAGTCCGGGTCCGCCCGATTCGGCTGGAGGCACGGCATGGCAGGCGGCACTCTCCGACGACTGCTCCTTTCCGTCACGGCGACGGCCGGGCTGTCGTCCGCCGGCTGCCTGAGCGGCGGGGCCGGCCTCCACCCGCCGGCCGTGGTGGTGCCGCCCCCGGGGGCGGTGCCACGGGAACTCGACAAGGTGACGATGCCGGAGTACGTCATCGAGCCGCCGGACGTGCTGCTGATCGAAGGGACAATCATCGACCCGGCGTCCGAAGAGCCGGCCGACAAGGACAAAGACGGCAAGCCCAAGCGGACCGAGGGTCGCATCACCACGCTGTCCACCCAGGACGTGTCCGGCCAGTTCACCGTCCGGCCGGACGGCACCGTGTACCTCGGCTACTTCGGGTCGGTGCAGGTGGCCGGGTACACGCTCAGCCAGGCCGCTTCCGCCGTGCGGGACCAGGTGGTGCGCAAGCTCCGCGAGGTGGACGACACCAAGCTCAAGCCGGAGAAGGTGTTCATCAAGCTGGACGTGACCCAGTACAACACCAAAAAGTACTACGTGATCTTCGACGGCGGCGGCAACGGCGAGCAGGTGCTGAGCATCCCGTTCACCGGGTCGGACACGGTGCTGGACGCCGTGGGCTACGCCAACGGGCTGCCGTCGGTGGCCAGTAAGCGGAACATCTGGGTGGCCCGCCGCACCCCGCACGCCGGCCAGACGGAACAGATTCTGCCCGTAGACTGGGTCGGCATCACCCAGCACGGCGTGACGACCACCAACTACCAGTTGTTCCCCGGCGACCGGGTGTACGTGAAGGCCCAGCGGCTGGTGACGATCGACACGTCGCTGGCCCGGCTGTTGCAGCCGGTGGAGCGACTCTTCGGCGTCACCCTGCTCGGGGCCAGTACAGTCAACAACGTTAGCGGCCGCGGGACTGGGTTCAACAACTAGTCGCACCGGGGAGGGTTCGCCATGACGCGGTGGATGGTCGGGCTGGCGGCACTCGCCGGCGGCGGGGTGGCTCAGGCCCAGGTGTACGGGGCGCCGGGTGCCACCGGCGGGTTCGGGGGCGGGGCCGGCTATGGCGGACAGGGGACGGGCAACCTGGCCGGGGCGTTCGCCCCGAACTTCTACAACCGCAACCAGCAGCCGCTCAGCCCGTACCTGAACCTGGCCCGGGGCGGCAACCCGGCGGTCAACTACTTCTACGGCACGCGACCGGGACTCGGCTCGTCGGCATCCGGCATGGCCGGCGGCTTCGGCTTCCAGGGGGCGAACCTCGGCCCGCCCGGCGCCGGTAACCGCTTCTACCTCCAGCCGCCGCCGGGTGACGGCGAGCTGCCGTACCAGCCGTTCGAGGCGTCCCGCGAGTTGGGCGTCATCCCGACTGCCGCCCACCTGGTGACGTTCGGCAACGGCCCCGGCAGCGGGTTGCGAAGTCCGACCCGCACCGGCTTCGGCGCCCAGCAGCCGGCCAGCCGCCCGGCCACCACGCCCCGCCGCTGACCGACTCCCACCCGCTCCACGGAAGGGGCCGCCTGATGACCCGCACCCGCCGCACCGTCGCCGCCGCCCTGCTGACCGCCGCCGCCGCCGGCGGGGCGCTGGCCCAGACCCCGGCCGCCAAGCTGCTGCCGGCCCGGCCGGTGGACGGGGCGACGGTCGCCCGCGGGTACGCCCCGGAGCCGGGCACGTTCGGCGACACCAAGCCGCCGGCCACCACGACCAAGCCGGCCGCCGAGCCGCGGAGTTGGACCGGGGCGCCGCTCACCCCGACCCCGCCGCCGGAACCCCGCCGCCCGCCGGTGCAACAGCCGCAGGCGCCGGCGTACGCCCAAGGGGCGAGCGGAGTGTACGCCGGGCCGCCGGCCTACCGCTGGTACGGCTACGGCACCACCACCCCGGGGGCCAACCCGCTGGCCCCGACCGGCCAGTACCCGCGGGGGTCGGCCAACTGGTACGCCCAGACCGGGGCCACCCCCGGGGCGTTCCCGGTGCCCGTCACCGCCGGCGGCGACCAGTTGCCGCGGTTCGAGCCGCCGGCCTACGCCAGCGTGCCGCAGCCGGTCGAACCGCCGGCGTCTTACGTCCAGCCGCCAGCCACCCAGCCGACACTGCTGGCCATGCCGCGGCCGGTGCCGTCGTTCAACCCGCCGGTCGCCCCGCAGCCGTTGGTGCCGGCGTCCGCGCCGCTGCCGGTGCCGGTGCCGGCCATCACCCCGCCGTCGCCGGTCATCACCATGCCGGCGCCGGTCATGCCTACGGCCCCCGAACTGGTCCGCTCCACCGGCGAACTGAAGCCGCTGGCCGTCAGCTCGACCACCACGGTCGAGCCGCCGCCGGTGGTGATGAAGCCGGTCAAGGTCGAACCGCCCGCCCCGCCACCGGCCGGCGGGCTGTCGTGGCAGACGAGTGCCGGCCCGGCCGAGGCCGTCGCCTTCACCACGGCCAAGCCGCTCGCCACCTCCGCCCCGCCGGCCGCAAACCCGGTGACGTTCACGGCAGCGAAGCCGGTCGAGCCGGTGACCCCGCCGCCGCCGGTCGCTACCCCGGTGACGCCGCCGCCGGTCGTCGAAGCGGCTCCGCTCACCTTCAAACCCAGCCTGCCGCCGCCGGTGGTGCCGACCTTCACCCCAACGCCGGGAGCGAATCCAGCCGCCCCGCTGCCACCGGCCCTGCTACCGCCGGTCGCCGACTGGAAGTCCACCCCGCAGGCCCGCGGCCAGCAGCCGACCGCCGACGCGGTGAGCCTGACCAGCCAGGTGCGGAACGCCTGCTACGGGCTGGCGACCGTGTCCGAGGTGACGTACACCGGGCCGACGACGCTCACCGTCCGGCTGGCGGCGGCGTCCGACGCCGACGCCCGGTCGGCCGCCGCCAACATCGCCAAGGTGCCGACGCTGCGGCCGTATGCCGTGCGGTTCGTGGTCGAACTGAGCGGCCGGTGAGGTCGCCCCATTCCGAGCACGCCGCGCGAGCGGCGTCGGACCCGCCCCGACGCCGCTTGCGCGGCGTGCTCGGGATCGTAGTCGGCTGTATGCTGGCCGCCGGCTGCGGGTTCGGCCCGCGGCAACTGGACACCGGCCGGCTCCAGTACAACCACGCTGTGAAGGCCAGCGGCGAGGAGCAGTTCCTGCTCAACATCGTCCGCCTGCGGTACACCGACGCCCCGAGCAGCCTGGCCCTGGCGAGCATCGCCGACCAGCGGGAGCTGGCCGCCGGCCTGCAACTGACCCCCTTCTATACGGCCGCCGCCGCCGGGGACGCCGGCACCTACCGCGGCCTCGTCCTGCCGGGCGGGTCGCTGACCACCGCCAACCGGCCGACCTTCAGCTACACCCCGCAGGACGACCAGGAGTTCGCCCGCCGGCTGTTCACACCGGTGACGCTCGACGGCGTGGTCTACCTGGCCAAGACCACCTGGCCCATCGGCACCGTCTTCCGGCTGTACCTGGAGAACCTGAACTGGGTGTCCAACGCCCAGACCGGCAGCGGGCCGACCGCCCGCCGGGCGCCGGTGTACGCCGACTTTCAGGCCGGCGTGATGGCGCTCGAACGGCTCCAGGACCGGGCGGCGGTGACGTTCGTCAACAAGGAGACGGACGAGCCGCAGGGGGACGCCGTGCCGGCCGGCGCCAACCCGCTAGCGGCGGCCGTCGAGGCGGCCAAGGCCGGCTTCGAGGTGCGGGCCGACGGCGACAACGTGCGGGTCGTCAAGAAGAAGACCGAGCCGGTCCTGCGGATCGACCCGGCGGTGAAGGGCGACCCGGACTTCCGCTGCTTCTGCGCGGCATTCAAGCTGGACCCGACCAAGACCACGTTCGCCCTGACCACCGACAAACAAGACCCGTTCGATCCCGCGCCGGCCGGCGGGCGGGACGCCCTCGACCTGGAGACCCGGTCGCTTTTGCAGGTACTGTTCTTCGCGGCCAACGGGGTGGAAGTGCCGGCCGAGCACAAGCTGAGCGGCGTCGCCCCGCTGAGCTTCGGGCCGGACGGCGCCGAGTTCGACTGGCACCCGGTGGTCGGCGACCTGCTCACCATCAAGCACTGTGCCGGGCGGCAGCGGCCGGCGGTGGCGTCGGTGGCGGTGCAGTACCGCGGCTGCTGGTTCTACATCGCCGACGCCGACCGGGACAGCAAATCGACGTTCGCCCTGCTGCTGGAGATCAGCCGGCTGGAACTCGGCGGTAACAAGCCGTCGGCGGCGCCGCTGTTGACCATCCCCGTCGGCGGGCGGTGACGGGGCGGCGTGCCCGTCGGTGTGCCACGCCAGCTCGCATCGTTGCTGAGGGTTCGATCAGCCCCAATGGTGCCACCGACGAGCGATCCGGCTTGCGCGGTAACTCCCGTCGGCCGAAAGTTGTTGCGTCCGTCGGACCGAGCCGTTACCTTTGCGTGATAGCTTGACCGGCGGTAGGCTGAGCCGGCGTTATCGAGGTCCGGCCAATTGCAAGTTCGGCGACGGAGGCGCGGATGGCGGGAGCACCGTTTACACGGGCAGAGGTCGTACTCTGTGCCTACGCCGCTCGATATAACGGCGACAACTTCGGTGGCGTGGGGGCCATCCACTTGCTCAACGCCCGGAGCCGGGATTCTATCCAGCTCAAGGTGCTGAATATTGCGGCCATGCTCGACGAGGAGGGTGTGACTCGCGACAGTGCCGTCAACCCGTTGAGCGGGTTGCCTACCGGACAAAAAGGGCGACGGACGAACTGGGATGTTGTCTCCGAACTGGTTTCGCTGAGCCGAGAGTAGCATCTTGCCGGGTGCCGGCACATCCTTCTGGAGGCGGCCGCGCTACCGGGCGAGTTGCTCCCGGACCAGTCTTTGACCGAGGGGGCTGTCCGACAAGTGCTGGCGAACCGCTATGAGCGAGACCCCTTGGCCCGTCGGCGGTGTGTCGCTCACTACGGGCTAACTTGTGTGGTGTGCGAGTTCAACTTCGGGGCCGCATATGGTCCTGCCGCCGATGGGTTCATTCACGTCCACCATCCGAAGCCTCTGTCGGAGATCGGGTCGGAATACATGGTCGATCCTGTGGCAGACTTGCGGCCCGTGTGCCCCAACTGCCATGCGGTGATCCACCTCGGTGGTGGCTGCCGGAGCATCGGACAGGTTCAGCAACTGCTTAGCCAGCAAGGCACGCCGAGCCAGGCGTTGCAGCAGTCCGCGGCCTCGTAGGTTGTTTCCAGGGTTCAGCACCCCTAGGCTCTGTCTGACAGGCCGGTGATCCGCCGGAGGCACAGACGATCATGCGCACGCGGGCGACGGCCAGGAAGCTGACGGCCGGCTTCGCGCACCG
>JAYVUZ010000017.1:0-37986 GCA_043787415.1 Fimbriiglobus sp.
GTTCCGCCGGCCCGGGTCCGTTCCCACCCCTCCGTCACCGGGTGCCCCGTGCAGGTGGTCGAATATCGCGGCTGGCCGAACAACCTCCTGCTGGCCAACGGCACCGTCGAGGTGGTGGTGACGCTAGACGTCGGCCCGCGGGTCATCGCCTACCGCCGGCCGGGCGGGGCCAACGTGCTGAAGAACTACGACGACATGATGGGCGGCACCGGCGAGGCCGAGTGGCAGATCCGCGGCGGCCACCGCTTCTGGCTGGCCCCGGAAGACCTCACCCGCACCTACTGCGCCGACAACCGCCCGGTTGCCTGGCAACAGGCTGGGCCGCTGGCCGCCGAGTTCACCCCGCCGCCGGAGAGCGAGTACGGCGTCCAGAAGGTGATGCGGGTGGAACTGGACCCGGCCGGCAGCGGGGTGACGGTGACACTCACCGTGACCAACGTCGGCTCGGCCCCCACGCAACTGGCCCCGTGGGGGCCGACGGTCATGGCCCCCGGCGGCGTCGAGATCATCCCACTGCCGGCCAAGGCCCCCCACCCCGGGCACCCGTCTAACGCCAAGAGTCCGGCCGACTACGGGCCGAACCAGTCGCTCGTCCTGTGGCCGTACTTCGACTTCGCCGACCCCCGCTGGACGTTCGGCCGCCGCTACCTGTTCCTGCGGCAGGACGCCACCCGCGGGCCGACCAAGATCGGCCTGGCCCACCGCGAGGGCTGGGTGGCCTACCTGAATGCCGGCAACCTGTTCGTCAAGCGGTTCGACTACCGCGAGGGGGCCGTCTACCCGGACGGCGGCACCCGCTACCAGACGTTCTCCAACCAGGACATGTTGGAGATGGAGACGTGCGGCGAACTGGTCACACTTGCCTCCGGCCAGTCGGCGAGCGTCAGCGAGAAGTGGGAGCTGCACGCCGGCGTCCCCGACGTGCGGACGGAGGATGACGTCGATCGGCTGTTGCGACCGCTGCTGTAGGGCACGGTTTACCGTGCCGTCTTCGCCACCGCGGCACGGTGAACCGTGCCCTACAGGGCCGCCAGAATCGCCCGCAGCCCCGGCTCGGCCACCCGGTCGGCCGCCTCGGCGGGCGTCAGCCACTCCCGCCGCCGCACCGGCCGCTCGGGCCAGTCGGCCGCCTCGGCCGTCACGGCCAGCACATACACCGCCACCTCGTGTGTCGTCCCGTACTTCTGGTACTGGTAGCTGCCCACCGGGGCGGGCGACAGCTCGCCCGTCAGCCCGGCCTCCTCCCAGGCTTCCGCCGCCGCCGCCTCGGCCGGCGTGTGCCCCGGGTCGATCATGCCCTTCGGGATGACCCACCGCTTGCCGCCGCGGCTGGTCACCAGGCAGACCAGCCCGCCCCGCACCGGCAGGGCGGCGGCTTGTACGAGGACTCGGGGCATGGGCGGTTCCGGTGGCCGGGACGAACACTGGCGGGTATGGTAGCGACCCGTAGCCCGATGTAGGAGGACCATGCCGGCCGACGACCCGCCCGCCCGGCTGACCGTCCGCGAGGTGATGGAGCCGGCCCCCGTCGGCGTGCCGGCCACGGCCTCGCTCGGCAGCGTGCTGGCCCTCATGAACAGCCGCCGCGTCGGGTCCGTACTCGTCTGGAAGCCGGACGGCCGGCTGGCCGGCATCTTCACCGAGCGGGACCTGCTCCGCCGGGTGGCCGACGCCCCGGCCGGCTGGCAGGCCGTGCCCGTCGGCGAGTGGATGACGGCCGAGCCGTACGTCATCGGCCCCGGGGTCGGCTGGGAGGAGGCCGTCACCCGCATGGGCAAGTACGGGGTGCGGCACCTGCCCGTGCTGGAGAACGGCGAGGTGGTCGGGCTGCTGTCCACCCGCCGGCTGATGACCGCCCGGGCCGACCGGCTGCGGGCCGAGGTGGACCGCCGCACGGCCGAGCTGCGGGCGGCCAACGACGACCTGATCGCCCGGGACGAGGAGCTGACGTACAGCCTGCGGGCGGCCGGCAAACTCCAGACCCGGGTGCTGCTGCCGCACGCCCCGCCGGCCGTGCCGGAACTCCGCTGGGCCACCCACTTCGCCCCGCTCGGCCACCTGGGCGGGGACTACTACGACTTCGCCGCCCCGGACCCGGAGCGGGTCGGTGTGCTGGTGGCCGACGCCAGCGGGCACGGCATCGCGGCGGCGCTGGTGGCCATCATGGCCCGGTTCGCCTTCGTCGAGGAGGCCGACTTCACCCCGCACCCCGGGGAGATGCTCGGGGCCATGAACCAGCGGCTGATGGAGCTGACCGAGGAACGGTTCGTGACCGCCTGCTACGCCGTGTACGACCGGCCGAGCCGGACCCTGACGTACGCCACCGCCGGCCACCCGCCGCCGCTGCACTACCGCGCCGCCACCGCGGACGTGGCCGAACTGACGGCCCGCGGGTTCATGCTCGGCGTCGTGCCGGACGAGCGGTTCACCGAGCGGACGACCACCCTCGACCCCGGCGACCGGGTGGTGTTCTACACCGACGGCCTGCCGGAGGCCCGCAACGAGATCGGCGAGCTGTTCGGCACCGACCGGCTGGCCGCCACCCTGGCCGAACACGGCCGGCTGCCGGCCGACAAGCTGTTGGCGGCGCTGCTCGGCAGCCAGCGGGCGTTTAGCGGCACCGCCCCGCTCGGCGACGACCTGACGGCCGTGGTGCTGGAAGTGGTCTGACCCCGGGGGCGACCGTGAACCTGAGCGTCTTCGACCTGTTCAAGGTCGGCATCGGCCCGTCCAGCTCGCACACCGTCGGCCCGATGGTGGCGGCTGATCGGTTCGTCACCCTGCTCCGCGAGCGGGGGGTGCTGCCGGCCGTCGGCCGGGTGGCGACGCACCTGTACGGGTCGCTGGCCCTCACCGGCCGCGGCCACGCCACCGACAAGGCGGTGCTGCTCGGGCTGTCCGGCGAGCAGCCGCACCTGGTGGACGCCGACACGGCCGACGCCACCGTGGAGGTGATCCGCGGGGCCGGCCGGCTGCGGCTCGGCGGCACGCAGCCGGTGCCGTTCCGCGAGCCGGACGACCTGCTGTTCCACGACGCCGAGACGCTGCCGTTCCACCCGAACGGGATTCGCTTCGTGGCGTCGGACGGGGGCGGGGCGGTGCTGGCCGAGGAGACGTACTACTCGGTCGGCGGCGGGTTCGTGGTACAGGCGGGGGAGACGACGGCCGGCAGCCGGCCTGGGCCGGTGCCGTACCCGTTCATGAGCGCGAAGGAGCTGTTGGCCCACGGCCGGCGGACCGGGTCGCCCGTCGCCGACTTGGTGGCCGCAAATGAAGCCATGTGGCGAACGCCGGCCGAAACGGACGCCGGGTTGGACCACATCTGGGCGGTCATGCAGCAGTGCATGGACCGCGGCATCGCCACCGGCGGCATCCTACCGGGCGGCCTCGGCGTGAAGCGGCGGGCGCCGGCCCTGCACCGCCGGCTGACCGCCGGCGGACCCGCCGACCCGCTGGCCGTGTTCGACTGGGTGAGCCTGTTCGCCCTGGCCGTGAACGAGGAGAACGCGGCCGGCGGCCGGGTGGTGACGGCCCCGACGAACGGGGCGGCCGGGGTCATCCCGGCGGTGCTCGGGTACTACTTCCGCTACCTGCCCGGGGCAACCCCCGAGGGCGGCCGGCGGTTCCTGCTGACGGCGGCGGCGGTCGGCATGTTGTACAAGCGGAACGCCTCGCTGTCGGCGGCCGAGGTGGGCTGTCAGGGGGAGGTCGGGGTGGCGTGCAGCATGGCGGCGGCCGGGCTGGCGGCGGTCATGGGCGGCACCAACGAGCAGGTGGAGAACGCGGCCGAGATCGGCATGGAACACAACCTCGGGCTGACCTGCGACCCGGTGGGCGGGCTGGTGCAGGTGCCGTGCATCGAGCGGAACACGATGGGGGCGCTGAAGGCGGTGAACGCCGCCCGGCTGGCGGTGCTGGACGGCGACGGGTCGCACCGCATCTCGCTCGACCACGTCATCGAGACGATGCGGCGGACGGGGCGGGACATGCAGGTGCAGTACAAGGAGACGTCGCTCGGCGGGCTGGCGGTGAACCGGGTGGAGTGCTGAGCCGGGCGGCGGTACAATTTCGACATTACCCGCGATTCGGAGCCGCCCGTGATCTTCGCCGCTGAGGACGTCCAATCCCGCCTACGGGATAAGCCGTTCGTCCCCGCCCGGATCGTCACCACCACCGGCCAGGCGTACGACATTTACCACCCGGACCTGGTGTTCGTCGCCTACCGATTCCTGATCATCGGCACCCCGTCCCCGGAGCACCCGGCCCTGGCCGACGCGGTGACTCGGGTGCCGCTGGCCCATGTCAGCGAGATTCGCGACCTCCCAACGCCCGTCGCGTCTCCCACGCAGGATGAGGATTCAAACGGCTGATTCGCCTTCTAGCATCTCGTCCAGCGGCTGCGACGGGTCGAAGTGGTGCAACACTCGGTTCGGCCCGCCCTCACGCGGTTGAGTCCCGCAGCCGGTCGCGGGCCGCGGCTAGGAGGGCCGCGTAATCGGGGCGGAACGGCTCGACCAGTTGCCGCTCGAACAGGCACTGCAAGTTCCAGAGCGCCCGCTGTTCCGCCTGATCCTCGACACCGAGCGAGTTCGACTCGCTGTACCGAGAGAGGAACTCGAACAGGACGAGCGCCTCATCGGCCGTCAGCTCCAGTCGAACCGGCTCGCACATCGTTCATGCCCCCTGCGACCGGGTGAGCCCACCCGCTCAGCCGACGCTCGACGACACCCTGACCCCGGCATCGCGGCAACCCGCCTCAGTACCCGACCGCCGCCCCGTCCTTGCGGGTCTCGCTGCCGCCGTGCAGCACGCCCGTCGCCGGGTCGATGCGGACGGCCTGGTAGCCGCCGCCGTTCACCCGCTGTCGCTTCACCACGTGGCCCCGCTTCTCCAGCTCCCGCACCACCGCCTCGGGGATGCCGGGTTCGGCCTGCACCACCCCCGGGCCGGCGTTCACCCCGGTCGGCCCCAACCCGCCGACGTGTTCCAATCGCGGGGCGTCGCCGGCGGCTTGCACGTCCATGCCGAAGTCGAGCAGGTTGACGAGCACCTGGGCGTGCCCCTGCGGCTGCATGTCGCCGCCCATCACGCCGAACGGCATGACCGGCCTGCCGCCCTTCGTCAGCATCGCCGGGATGATGGTGTGGAACGGCCGCTTGCCCGGCTCCAGCGTGTTGGCGTGGGCCGGGTCCAGGGCGAACAGGCAGCCGCGGTTCTGGATGCCGAAGCCGGTGCCGGGGGCGCTCAGCCCGCTGCCGAACCCGCCGTAGTTGCTCTGGATCAGCGACACGCAGTTACGGTCCTTGTCCACCACACACAGGTAGATCGTGTCGGCCTGACCCACCTTCGCGTCACCGGCCGGCGGGTCGGGCATGGCCTTCGCCGGGTCGATGAGTTTGCGGCGGTCGGCGGCGTACTCCTTCGACACCAGCCGTCGCACCGGCACTTTGCTGAACAGCGGGTCGGCGTAGTACTTCGCCCGGTCGGCGAAGGCCAGCTTCTTGGCTTCGATGAGCGTGTGCCAGTAGTCCGGCGAGTTCGGCCCCCACGCCTTGAGGTCGTACGGCTCCAGCAGGTTGAGCATCTGGAGGGCGGCAAGGCCCTGGCCCGGCGGCGGCAGCTCCCACACGTCGTACCCGCGGTAGCTCACCGACACCGGCTCGATCCACTCGGAGGTGTGCGACTCGAAGTCGGCTTTCGAGAACAGCCCGCCGACTCGGTCCGACAGGGCCAGCACTTTCGTGGCGGGTTCACCCTTGTAAAAGCCGTCCCGGCCCTTGTCGGCGATGACGCGGTAGGTGGTCGCCAGGGCCGGGTTCTTGAACACCTCGCCGGCCCGTGGCGGCCGGCCGCCGGGCAGGAACGTCGCCGCCGAGCCGGGGTCGGCGGCCAGCAGCCGCTGCGACGCCCGCCAGTAGCCGGCGATCACCTCCGGCACCGCCACCCCGCTGTCCGCGTAGCCGATGCTCGGGGCCAGCAGGTCGGCGAACGGCTTGGTGCCGAACCGCTGCCGCAGTTGGTCCCACCCGTCCACGCACCCCGGCACGCTCCACGACAGCGGCCCCTTGTTCGGAATCTCGGTCAGGCCCAGTTTGGCAAAGTGGTCGCGGGTGGCCCGCTGCGGCGCCCGGCCGCAGGCGTTCAGCCCGTACACCTTCTGCGTCTTGGCGTCCCAGACGATGGCGAACAGGTCGCCGCCGACGCCGCACGACGTGGGTTCCATCAGCCCCATCGCGGCACTCGTGGCGATGGCCGCGTCCACGGCGTTGCCACCCGACTTCAACACGTCGAGGCCGACTTGGGCGGCGAGCGGGTGGCTGGTGGCCACCAGGCCGTTGACGGCCACGGTCGGCGAGCGGAGCGAGGTGCCGGCCGGCACGGCCGGGCGGTCGGCGGCCAACAGCAATAGAAAAAGAGGTGTCATGGGAACGTTGTACGACGAGCGGCGGGATCGCTACTTGGCGCGGGTCGGTCCGCTGGCCGAGGCCCGCGTCCGCCGGTTGCAGCGCGGGCAGAAGCACCCGGTCCACGACTTCCTGTTCGACTACTACCCGTTCAAGCCGTCGCACCTCTTGAAGTGGTCGCCGGGGGCGTGGGCCGACGGCCCGAGCGACTGGCCGCCGTGCGACGTGGCCGGGTTCGTGGCCAAGCGGGGCGACTACCTGCGGTGGTGCGTGGACTACCTCCGCCGCACTGGCGACCGGGAGCCGCTATTCGGCTGCTTCGGCCGGCACGAGTGGGCGATGGTGTACCGCGCCACCGAGGTCCGCCACCCGCGGCCGCTGCGGCTGTCGCCAGCCGACACCGACGCCGTTTCGGCGGGTGGCGTGGCGTGTACCCACTTCGACGCCTTCCGCTTCTTCACCCCGGACGCCCGGCCGCTCAACCGCTTGGAACTGCGACGCGCGGACTCGGCGACGCACGACCAGCCCGGCTGCGCCCACGTGACGATGGACTTGTACAAGTGGGCGTACAAGCTGGTGCCGCTGATCTCTAGCGAACTGGTAGCTGACGCCTTCGAGCTGGCGGTGGCGGCGCGGGAACTGGACATGCGGGCCAGTCCGTATGACCTGCGGGAACTGGGGTACGAGCCGGTACGAATCGAGACGCGGGCCGGGCGGGAGGAGTACGTCGCGGCCCAGCGGGAGCTGACCCGCCGCGCCGGGCCGGTGAGGGCCGACTTGCTGGCGGTGTACGAGCGGCTCGTCGGGCACGCATGGGGTGCCGTCGGCGGGTGACGAGGACGGCACCCCATGCGTGCCCTACCCGAAGAACCCGACCTGTTCCAACGCCACTCGCAATGCCTCGGCATCGACCGTCCGCAGCGGCGGCCGGGCCGGGCCGCAGTCCACCCCGACCAGGGCCATCGCCGCCTTGCCGGCGGCCACGCCGCCGAACTGTTCCAGCACCCGTACGATGCGCACTGCCTGGAGTTGCAGCCGGCGGGCCTCGGCCGGGTCGGCGGCCAGTATCCGGCGGTACAGCGGGGCCATCAGGTTGTAGGTGCCGCCGACCGCCCCGGTCACGCCGAGCGTCGCCGCCGCCAGCAGCAGCTCGTCGCAGCCGAACAGCACCCGGCCTTCGGCCACGCACTCCTGCAACAGCACCAGGTCGGGGTTGGTAAACTTCACCCCGGCGAAGGTCGGGATGCGGTCGGCCGCCAGCCGCATGACCAGGTCGGTCCGCAGCCGGACGCCGGTGAACCCGGGCATGTCGTAGAAGTAGAACGGCGTCCGCGGGGCGGCGGCGGCCACCCCGGCCAGCCAGTCCACTGTCGCCGCCTCGTCGGCCGGGCGGTGGTAGAACGGGGCGACCGCCGCCACCCCCACCGCCCCGACGCCCTCGGCGTGGCGGGCCAGTTCGGCCGCCTCCCGCTGGCTGGCGTGGCCGACGTGGGCGATGACCGGCAGCGCCCCGGCCCGCGCCCACTCGGCCGCCACCGCCCGCCGCTCGTCGCCGGCGAGCGACATCCCCTCGCCGTTGGTGCCGCACACGAACACGCCGTCCAGCCCGGTCCGCCGCAGGTGCTCGGCCTGTCGTGCAATGACGGGCAGGTTCAGCCCGCCGTCCGGCCGGAACGGGGTGTGCGGGGCGGCGATCAGCTGGAAACTCACGACGGCACCTCGGCGACGCAGACCTGGTTGCTGCCACCCAAGTGGCGGACGAACGCCACCCGCCGGCCGTCCGGCGACACCACGCACGCCTCCGGCCGCGGGGCGTGGTCCGGCTGACCAGGCGGTGTCAGTGGTTGTACGGCCCCGGTGGCGGTGTCGCACAGGCCGACGCGGCCGCCGGTCACGAATGCCACCCGCCGGCCGTCCGGGTGCCAGGTGAACGCGGACGAGACGCCGGCGGCGAGGCGGGTGATTTGCCGGGACTCGCCGGCGAGAGTCACGGCCCAGAACTGGGCGACGCCGGCCACGTCCGGGCGAAGGAAGCCGACGCGGGTGCCCGCCGGGTCGGACCGGAGCCAGTGCCGCGGGCCGCCGACGCCGCCGCGGGTCAGGCGGCGCTGGTCGGCGCCGACGGGCCGGTTCGGCGGCCCGCCCGCGGCAGCCGGCACGTCGACAACAAACACCTCCGGCACCCGCCGGCCGTCGGCCGTCAGCACCGTGCCCTGGAAGGCCAGCGTCCGCGACGTGCCGACCCAGCCCTCCTCGCACGCCCGGCCCACGTCGTCGCTGCCGGGCCGCGGGTCCGCGGTGACGTGCGGCACCAGCACGCTGAACGCCGAGCCGTCGTGGTTCCGCGGGTGCGTCGTCGGCACCGTCACCGGCCGGCCGCAGATGCTCACCCCGATCGTCCGCAGGCCGTCGGCCGGGACCGCGTCCTCGTAGGTGAAGCTGACCAGTTCGCCGCCGGGGTGCCAGACGTGGACGTGACTGCCGCCCCGCAGTGCCCCCGGTGTTGTTCTTGTCAGGTCGCGGGCGTCGAGCCGGGTGGCCACGCCGGGGCGGTCGAAGTCTACCGTCACGCCCTGCCGGCGAGCCGCACCGTAGTCCCATTCCGGCGTCGGGTGTTCCGGGCCGAGGATGAACGCCACCCGCATCAGCGTCGGGTGCCAGGTGACGACCCCACAGCACGCCCCGTTCTGCGACTCGTAGAGTGTGCGAACCTCGCGGGTGTGAACGTTCACGGCCCGGATGTGGGTGCCGTCGAACACCGCCCCCGCCAGGTCGGAGCGGGTGTCGAAGGCGACCCACGCCGAGTCCGGCGACCAGACGGCGCAGTTGGTCGGCACCCGCCCGCCGGGGCCGGCGGTGATCGAATCCGCCGGCGGTTCCATACTTTCGCCCACACCTGGCCGGTCGCAAGCCCCCTATTCAGGGCGTGAGAGCAACAACTCCCCCGCCCCCTCGCCGAGTAGCGTCACGGCCAGCTCTTGGCCGACGGCCAGCGGGTACTCGGCCGGCCCGCGGTGGCTGCCGCTGACCGCCCGCGTGCCGTCCGCGGCGAGGACCATCCCTCGCAGCGATAGCACCCCGCCCACGACGCCTGATGTCACCCCGACCGGCACCAGACAGCCGCCGCCCAGGGCGAACAGCATCGCCCGCTCGGCCGTCACCCGCGCCCACGTCAGCGGGTCGCCGACCGCTTCCGCCAACTGTCGGCTCGTGGCGTCGTCGGTGCGGACTTCCAGCCCGACCGCCCCCTGGCCGACCGCCGGCAGCAGCCAGTCCGGGTCCAGAATCTCGGTGATGCGGTGGGCCAGCCCGAGCCGCACCAGCCCGGCCTCGGCCAGCACGATGGCGTCGAGGTTCTGTTCGACTAACTTTCGGAGGCGGGTGTCGATGTTGCCGCGGAGGTCCACCAGCGTCAGGTCCGGCCGGCGGCGCAGCATCATGGCCCGGCGACGCAGGCTGCTGGTGCCGACCACGGCCCCGGCCGGCAGGCGGTCGAAACTGGCGTGCCTGACCGACAGGAAGGCGTCGCCCGTCGGCCCGCGGACCGGGGTCGCCGCGAGTACGGTGCCGGGGTTCGGGTCGGTGGGCAAGTCTTTGAGGCTGTGAACCGCCACATCCGCCCGGCCGGCGGCGAGCGTCTGCTGGATGGCTTTGGTGAAGACGCCGAACCCGCCCATGTCCCGCAGGGCAGTGGCCTGGTCGCGGTCGCCGTGCGTCTCGACCAGTACCAGTTCGGTGGCCGCAAATGGGGCAAGCAGGGCGGCGACGTGCCGGGCCTGCCAGAGGGCCAAGGGGCTGCCGCGGGTGGCGAGTCGGGTCGGGGGCATGAGGGCAGTGAATGGAAGAAGCCCAGGGACGGTCGTCCCTGGGCTTTCGGGTGCGAACGGGGTCAGGAGTTACCAGTCGCCGCCACCGCCGCCGGAATCCCCACCGCCACCGGAGTCGCCGCCGCCGCCCCAGTCGCCGCCGCCGGCGTCGTCAGCCCCGCCGGCCCCGCCGCCGTCGTCGAAGCCGCCCGCACCCGCGTCGGCCCCGGCGTCGTCGAACCCGCCGGCCCCGCCGCCCTCACTGCCGCCGGCGTAGTCGCCGTCACCGCCGGCCGCGTCCGGATAGCCGCCGGCCGCACCGTACCCGCCGCCCGAATCCATGCCGCTGGCCCCGAGCGACGACCCGCCGCCCATGAAGCTGTTGTACAGGTAGTTGCCGGCCACCGCCCCGAACAGCCCGCCCATCATGCCGCTCATAAACCCGCCGCCACCGCCGCCGCCCCCACCGTACCCGCCGCCACCCCCGCCGGGTCCGTACCCGCCACGGGGCTGGGTGAGCGACCGGATGACGCCGAAGATCAGCCACACCACGCCGGCGGCCAGCAGGCCGAAGCAGATCAGTCCGCCCAGGCCCATGTTCGACCCCCCCCGTTGTTTGGATGCCGGCTCGCCGCCGGCCTGGACGGCCGACTTGGCGGGCACGGTGGAATTTTTCAGCCGGTCCACCACATACGCGGTGGCCTCGTACAGCCCCTGGTCCTTCTCGTCCGCCTTGAAGGCGGCAGCCAGTTGCTGTTCCAGTTTATGGTCGTCCTCCCGGCCGAACCCCCGCAGGTCGGAGGTGCGGTCCGACTTCACGTACACGATGGCCGACTTGCCCTCGGTGTACACCAGAACGAACACGCCCTTGTCTGGTTGTTGCAGGGCGGCGTCGGCCGCCCAGTCGCCCACCACCTTGCGGCCGGCGGTGCTGTCCTTCGCCTGTTTGGCCGCGTCGAACGCCGCCTTCAGGCTGGCCGGCACGTCCTTGTCTCCGCCGGTCATCACCGTCAAGTGGGCCGCCGCCTGGAAGGTCGCCGCCTCCATCAGCCCCTTGGCCTTCGCCACCCCGTCGGGCGTGAAGGCGGCCGCCTTGTCGTCCACGGACAGCGTGCCGGGGCCGGCCGCCACTGCCGGCAGGGCAAGCAACCCGCACGCCAGCATCGCCCAGAGCCGTCGCATCGGTTGTCCCTCGGGAAAGTCCTCGACCTCATTCTAGGCGGTTGGACGGTATCATGGTCATGTTCGATGCACCCGGCGGGGGCTTTCCGGAATGCGGCTACGGGCGACCACAATTCTCGGCATCCGGACTGCCGCCGGGGCGGCCCTGGGCGGCGACGGCCAGGTGACGCTCGGCCAGACGGTCATGAAGTCCGACGCCAAGAAGGTCCGGCGGCTGTACGACGGCAAGGTGCTGGCCGGGTTCGCCGGCGCGGCAGCGGACGCCTTCGCCCTGCTGGAGCGGTTCGAGGCCCGGCTGCGGGACCACCAGGGTAGTGTGCCGCGGGCGGCCACCGAGCTGGCCAAAGAGTGGCGGACCGACCGGGCGCTGCGGCGGCTGGAGGCCATGCTGGTCGTGATGGACCGCGAGCACCTGCTGCTGGTGAGCGGCACCGGCGACGTGATCGCCCCGACGGACGGCGTGCTGGCCATCGGGTCCGGCGGCAGCTATGCCCTGGCCGCCGCCCGGGCGCTGCTGGCGCACACCCAGATGCCGCCGGCGGCGGCGGTGCGGGCGAGCCTGGAAATCGCCGGCGACATCTGCGTGTACACCAACCGCAACGTGGACGTGCTGGAGCTGCCATGACCGCCGAGGCCGAGGGCTACCGCGACCAGTTGCGGGCCATGCTGCCGGAGCTGCGGGCGCGGTTCGGGGTGGCGGCGCTCGGCCTGTTCGGCAGCCGGGTGCGGGGGGACCACCGACCTGACAGCGACCTCGACGTGCTGGTGACGTTCGAGCCGGGCCGCACCCCGGGCCTGATTACTTTCGGCACACTCGAAGGGGTTATCGCTGACCGGCTCGGGGTGGCTGTTGATCTGGTGCCGGGCGACTGCCTGCGGTCGCACGTTGAGCCGTCCGTCAGGCGAGAAGTGCAATACATATGAGCGGCGACCGCCCCACCGAACTGTTCCTCGCCGACATCGCCGACTATGCCCGGGACGCGGTCGGGTTTCTGTCCGGCCACACCCGTGACACGCTCGACGCAGACCGTAAAACCGCTTACGCACTGGCGTGGTGCCTGTGCGTGATCGGCGAGGCGGCCAAGCACATCCCCCGTGATGTCCGGGACCGCCGGCCCGATCTCCCCTGGCGAGGGATGGCATCCATGCGAGACCGGCTCATCCACGGGTATTTCGGGATCGACCTGAACTACATCTGGTCTACGGTGGTGAACGACCTCCCGACTTTGACTGCCGCTGTCGAGCGACTCCGGGACGAGTTGTTGACTGGCCCCACCTCGCCGCCCGCCGAAGGCCCGCCCGCATGACCGCCGCCAGCCTCACCCCCCGGCAAATTGTTGCCGAACTGGACAAGCACATCGTCGGCCAGGCGGCTGCCAAGCGGGCGGTCGCCGTCGCCGTGCGCAACCGCTGGCGGCGGCTCCAACTCCCACCCGACCTGCGGGCCGATGTCACCCCCAAGAACCTCATCCTGATCGGCCCCACCGGGGTCGGCAAGACGGAGATCGCCCGCCGGCTGGCCGCCCTCGTCGGGGCGCCGTTCCTCAAGGTGGAGGCGACCAAGTTCACCGAGGTCGGGTACGTCGGCCGGGACGTGGAGAGCATCGTCCGCGACCTCACGGACGCGGCCGTGGCCCTGGTCAAGAAGCAGCTCAAGGAGGAAGTCCGCCAGGCGGCCGCCGAGCGGGCCACCGAGCGGCTGCTCGACCTGCTGGTGCCGGCCCCGGCGGCCGGGTTCGTCGCCGACGCGGACGACGCCGACCGCCGGTCCCGCACCCGGGACAAGATGCGGGCGCTGCTGGCGGCCGGCGAGCTGGACGAGCGGACGGTCGAGCTAAAGGTGGAGGCACGGGGCGGGCCGCCGCCGATGATCGCCGGCATGGGCATCAACCTCCAGCAGATGGAAACCGACCTCCAGCAGATGCTCGAGCGGTTCGTGCCCAAGACCACCAAGCCGCGGACGCTGCCGGTGCGGGAGGCCCGGCTGGTGCTGCTGGAACAGGAGTCCGAGGCGCTGCTGGACCCGACCACCGTCGGCGAGCGGGCGGTCGAACTGGCCGAGAACCAGGGCATCGTCTTCCTGGACGAGATCGACAAGGTGGCCGGGCCGAACGGGGGGGGCGGCGGGCCGGACGTGTCCCGCCAGGGCGTCCAGCGGGACCTGCTGCCGATCGTCGAGGGGACCACCGTCAGCACCCGGCACGGGCCGGTCCGCACCGATCACGTGCTGTTCATCGCCGCCGGGGCGTTCCACGTGTCGAAGCCGAGCGACCTGATGCCCGAGCTTCAGGGCCGGTTCCCGATCCGGGTCGAACTCACCGACCTGACCCGGGACGACTTCCTCCGCATCCTCACCGAGCCGCGGCACGCCCTCACCCGCCAGTACGCCGAACTGCTCAAGACCGAAGGCGTGGACCTGTCGTTCACACCGGACGGAGTGGCGGCCGTGGCCGACCTGGCGTTCGAGCTGAACCGGACGATGCAGAACATCGGCGCCCGCCGGCTGCACACCATCCTGGAGCGGGTGGCCGAGGACGTGAGCTTCGACGGCCCGGACCTGGCCGACAAGCGGGTGGTCATCGACGGCCCGCTGGTGCGGGCCAAGATCGGGGCCATCACGGCGAAAGAGGATCTGAGCCGGTACATCCTGTAGGGCACGGTTCACCGTGCCGTCGGGGCGAAGACGGCACGGTGAACCGTGCCCTACAGCCGGACCATCGCCGCCTGCTCGGCGTTGACGTGGCCCATCACCCAGCGGTTCAGGTCGCGGAGCATGTCCGGGTGGTAGTCGCCCTCGACGCGGTGCCGCATCACCGTCACGTCGGCCCCGGCCGCGTAGAACAGGCGGTGGTCGCGGTCGGCCCGACGGGCCAGGGTGGTGCCGTGGCTGATGAGCACCCGCATCTGCCGGGCAGCGGCCAGAGTGAAGAGCGGGTTACCGTTCGCCGGCGGGGTGGCACCGCCCAGGGCGGCGACGCCGGCCACCTGCCCGGCCAGGGCGACCGCCGCCCGGTAGGCTGCCGCACACCCGCTCCCGACGCCGATGAGATACACCCGCTCCGAGTGGACGTGGCACAGCCGCCGGACGGCGACCAGTGCCCGCTTGACGGCGTCGGCCGGGTCGGCCGCCGGGTCGCGGTCGGGCGTCACCGACACGCCGACGAAGTTCCGCCGACTCATGCCCGGGAGCAGCTCGGCGGCCGGCTGGTCGGCGAAAGTCATGAGCAGCGGGTACGGGTAGCGGCCCACGTAGCCGTCCGGCAGGTACAGCCGGTCGGCCAGATCGGCGGTGAGTGTGGTCCCGGGCGTTACCCCCTCGGTCGGGCAATCCGTGCGCCAGTAGGAGTGGGTGTCCGGCATGGGAAACCTGGTCGGTGAGCCGGGGTCGCGACGACGGGTCAGGGGTGTCGGCGTCGCGGGTCGGCGGTTGGCTGCGGGCGGCCGGAGCGGGTTCGGCCGCGACAACTCTATGTCGCCGTGCGGGTGTGGTCAACGCAGCGATGGGACCGGCTTGAGTCAATTCGTGGGTTTTCCCCCGATGGTGGCGCGGTTAGTCAGGTTGGGTCGGTGGCAGGGGGTCGCGCAAGATGGGACGATTGGTAGGCGCGCAACGATCGGTATGACCGCGCTACCGACCTTGACAAACCGGGCGCGTCACAGCCGCGCCAGTCGTGTCGCCGCAACTCTTTGGCAGGGCCGCAACATGCGGCGCGACCGGGCGCCACCGTCAGCGGGCGACATCCAGGCGATCCACCACCCGGGGCGTGATCACCACGGTCATCGGGGCGTGGTTCCCCTCGCCTGTCAGGCGGATGACGTGCCGCTCGCCCGGCGGTGCGGCGAGGCTCTTCTGGACCGTCCGGGTAGCGACGCCGTCTGAGGTGGAGATCGTGTGGGTCACGGTACAATTGAGAGTCATCACCACCCCTTGGTCGGAGCGGCGGACGACCGGCAGGATCTCGACGGCCAGCCCGAGTGGCACCTCTCGCTCGGTGCCGTCGTCACCAGTGACTCGCTTCGTCGCCCCGTTAGCCGTGACCCGTGCCGGCTGGCCGGCCAGCGTGATGAGCATCGGCTCGGTCAGCACCTTGCCTTGCCCGGTGAGGGCGTCGGGCGCCACCATCCGGATGTGGAGCTACACGTGTTCGGCCGGCGGCTCGCCGGTCAGTGCCAGAACCGCTAGCGCCAGGTGAAAGCATCCCATCGTTCGCCCCTCCGTGGTGGGACGAACGTATCCCCGATGCGGCGGCCCGTCAACCTCGAATGATGCCCTGCGCTTCCAGGTAGTTGACCACCAGTGCCACGCCCTCTTCCACCGTCTGCGTGCTGGCGTCCCAGGTCAGTTGCGGTGACGCCGGCGGCTCGTACGGGTCGTCCACGCCGGTGAACCCCATGCCCTTGCCGGCGGCCACGGCCGCCCGCGCCTGGACGTACAGCCCCTTCGGGTCGCGTTGCTCGCAGGTTGCGACGGGCGTGCTGACGTACACCTCGATGAACGGCACGGCCCCGGTCTTGAACTCGGCGTGGGCCTTGCGGGCGGCGTCCCGGTCGGCCCGGTACGGGCTGATGAAGCTGGTCAGGGCGATCAGCCCGGCGTCGGCAAACAGCCGGGCCACCTCGCCGATGCGGCGGATGTTCTCGGTGCGGTCGGCCGCGCTGAACCCCAGCCCGAACCGCTTGGCCTGCTCCTCGGCGTAGCCGCGGGCGTCCGTCAGCAGCTTCGGGCCGGCGTTCAGCCCGAGGCGGACGTTGTCGCCGTCCAGCACATACGCCGCGCGGCCCCGCTGGGTGAGCACCTGTTCCAGGGCCACGGCGAGCGTCGATTTGCCGGACCCGCTCAGCCCGGTGAACCAGACGGTGGCCCCGGTCTGCTTGAGGACCGCGACCCGCTCCTGGCGGGTGACGGCCCCGGGGTGGAAGAATATTTGCGTCGGCTGAAGCTCGGGCATCGGTCGGGGCGCTCCGGGGAAAGGGGTGAGTTTATGGCGCCGGTCACTTCACCGTGAAGCTCAACTGCTTGCTCACCTCGCGGCTGACGCCACGGCCGTCGCCCGCCGGCTCGGTGACGGTGACGACGACCGAGTACGCACCGGCCCGCTCCGGGGCCTGGAAATACACCCCGACGTAGTTGTCCCGGGTGGGGGTGCGAACCGGCTCCCGCGGCGGCACCATCGCCTTCTGGTCCACCAGTGCCCCGGTCGAGTCCCGTACCACCCAGGTGGCCCGCGGCTGCCACAGGTACCGGCCGCCGTCCGGCCGCATGACCACGTTGCGGACTTCCAGATACACCCAGACGGCCGGCTTCTTACCGGCCGGGTAGGTTGGCCGGTCGGTGGGCAGCGGCTCGTACAGCCCGAACCCCCGCACGTCCTTGCAGAACGCGGCCTTCGTCACTTCCAGCGGGGCTTGCGGGGCGAGCGCGGCCGCGGCGGCGTCGAGCTGGCGGACGGCCTCGCCGGTCGCCGCCGGACCCTTCGCGCGGGCCGCCTGCACGGCCGACGCCAGTAGCGGTAGCACGCCCGGCGGCAGTTCGGCGTCGGCCGGCCGGTCGGCTTCCAGGTTCCGCACGGCGGCCACGATCGGCGAGTCCGGCGTCACCAGGGCGGTCACGAACTGGTCCGGCGGCTTGAACGACGGCGTGGGAATCGGCGGCGGGTCGGCCGGCTTCGGCGGCACCTCGGCGGCCAGGGCCGGGTTGTCGGGCCGGAAGTCGCCCGGCCGCAGGGACGCGAACTCGCGGGCCGGGGCGTCGGGCACCACCGGGGCGGGGGCGGCCGACTTGTCGCCGACGCTCACCACGCACCCGGAGGCGCTCAGCCACGCCGCCAGTACCGCCCGCCGGCCGCCCATCCGCGATCCTCGCCCCGGCCCCGGTCGGGGCAGTCACCGTGACGCATACCCGACAGACCGGCCGGCGGTCAACCGGGGAATGCGGCGGAGGGCGAGCGGTAAAATTTCGGTTTACCCGGTGACAACAGCGAACTGGCGGTTTAAGATCGGCGTAGGTAATACATCGCTATACACCTCGGGCGGGTCCAGCCATGCGTCGCCGCGGGTTCACGCTCATCGAGCTGCTGGTGGTCATCGCCATCATTGCGATTCTCATCGGACTGTTGCTGCCGGCCGTCCAGAAGGTGCGGGAGGCGGCCGCCCGGACCAAGTGCCAGAACAACCTGAAACAGATCGGCCTCGGACTGCACAGCTACGAGTCGGCCTACGGCCGGCTGCCGCCGGGGTACACGTCGAAGACGCCGACGCCCAACGGCGACAACCTCGGGCCGGGGTGGGGCTGGGCGGCCCAAATTCTGCCGCAGGTGGAGCAGGAGAACCTGTTCCGCCTGATCGACCTGAGCAAGGACATCGCCGACCCGGTTCATGCGACGGTGCGGGTGACGCCGCTCACCCTGTTCCGCTGCCCGTCCGACCAAGTGGCCGGCGGCGACACCTTCACGACCACGGTGGGTAGCCCGGCCGTCAAACTGGCGTTCGCCAACTACGTCGCCTGCGGCGGCACCTACGAGGTGTCCGGCTTCCCGGACCTGAACACCGGGGCGTTCCTGCGGAACAGCCGGTTCCGGCTGACGGACATCACGGACGGGACGAGTAACACCCTGTTCGTGGCCGAGCGGGGCAGCAAGCGGTCGCCGCTGACCACCTGGGTCGGGGCACTGACCGGGGCCATCAACCCGCCGCTCAACCCGGCCCTGGACGACGAGGAGGCCCAGACGTTCGTCCTCACCCAGACCGGCGAGGCGGACGAGGCCCGCACCCCGAACAACTCGCTCGACCACGTCGAGGACGCCAGCAGCCTGCACACCGGCGGGGTGAACGTGCTGCTCGGCGACGGATCGGTGCGGTTCCTCAGGAACAGCATCCCGCCGGCGACGTGGGTGGCCCTCGGCACTCGCGCCGGCGGCGAAGTACTGGGCGACTACTGATGGCCCTCGCCCGCTGGGTGGTCGCGGCCGTCCTGCTGACCGCCGCCGTCGCCGTTCTGGCCTGGCTGCTCGCCCCGGTTGACCAGTCGTTCGCCACCGTGCGGGATCAGCCGGGGGTGGTGCGGTGCGTGGCCGTTGGCAGCTCCGGGGTGGGCGTGGGCGTGGCCGCCGCCGGCGACGACGGCGACGTGCGGCTGTGGGAGGCCGGCAAAAACCGACTCCGCCACAAGCTGAGCGGCCACACCGGCAAGGTGCGGGCGCTGGCCTACCACCCGGTCCAGCCGCAACTGGCGTCGGCCGGCGACGACCACACCATCCGCCTGTGGGACGCCGCCCTCGGCACCCCGCTGCACACCTGGCAGCCGTCGGCGAAGGCCGTCGAGTGCCTGGCCTTCAGCCCGGACGGCGCCGTGCTGGCGGCCGGCGGGGCAGACAAGTGCGTGTACTTGTTCACCGTGGCCGACCGCAAGCTGTTGCACACCCTCAAAGGGCACGCCAAGCACGTCCACGGGGTGGCGTTCGCGGCCGACGGCAAGACGGTGTACAGCGGCAGCGAAGACGGGGCCGTGCGGGCCTGGGACGCGGCGTCCGGCACCCTGCGGCGGGAGGTGTCGGCGGGCAAGCACCATATTCACATGCTGGCCGTGTCGCCGGACGGCAAGCACTTGTACGCGGCGGCCGGCGGGCCGGGCCTCCAGGCGTGGGATCTGCCGGCCCTCACCCCGGCGGCGGTGCCGTTCCGCGGCGGTGGGCTGGCGAAGGCGGTGGCCGTGTCGCCCGACGGCAAGCGGCTGGCGACCGTCCACGAGGACAAGCTGGTGCGGCTCTGGGACGCGGCCGGCGGCGAGCCGGTGCGGGTGCTGACGGGCCACCGCGGCATGGCCCTCGGGGTGGCCTTCGGCCCGGACGGCACGACCATCGCAACGGCCGGCAGCGACGGCACGGTGAAGTGGTGGCGGGTCGGTCAGTAGCAGCTCGCCCGCACGTCCGGGTTGGACCGCATGGCGTCCACCGGGCCGTCCAGGTCCACCCGGTACATGCCGGCCACGGGTTCGCCGTCCGGCTGCTTGCTGCGGCGGAGCATTTCCACCAGCACCGCCAGCCCGGCCAGCCGGGGCACCCGCAGGAACTCGACGTACACGTACCGCGAGTGCATCGGTCCGGCCGGGTGACAGCACAGCCCGGTCGGGGACACGTCCACCCCGCGGGCGGGCATGGCCGGGAACACGGCCCCGTCCTCGTCCACCGGGTACAGCACCAGCGGGCCGGTGTACGGCACCCGCGGGGCCTTCCGCCGGTCGGGCAGGTTCTGGAACTGCTTCCGCAGGTCGGCCAGCACCTTCGGCAGCCCGTCGGTGGCCCGCTGGATCAGGGCATCGTCGGCCGGGCCGAACGGCCGGCCGGTGATGAGCACGTCGCCGTTGGCCAGGGCCGGCGGCGGCAGCTCCAGCTCGACCTCCAGCCCGACCTTCTCGGCCCGGCTGAGCCAGGACGCCCGCCCCTTGCCCAGCCCCAGCCGGAGCTGGAACCGGCACGCCTCCGGGTGGCTGAGGGTGCCGCCCCACTCCTCGCACACCACCTGCAGCTTGAACCGCACCGTGGCCGGGGTGAGCTTGGCCGGGAACCGGCAGGCCCAGGTGCCGTCCGGCCGGCGGATCGGGTCGGACGCGGCCACCGGCAGCGGCCCGGGGCCGTAGGCCGACTCGAACAGGGTGGCGGCGAAGTCGGTGCCGGTCGGCGGCTCGGCCCCCGGCCAGACGCCGCCGGTGAGAAGTGGCACCGGCAGCACCGCCTGGAACCCGTACGTGAGCCGGTGGACCGGGGCCGGCAGGTGGGCCGAGGTGAGGCTGATGACCGGCTCGCCGGTCGTGCCCGTCGGCTGCGCGGCCGATGCCGGGCGGGGGGTGTCGAACCCGACGGCCGGCCGCGGCGGCAGATGTGGCGGCGGCGGCGGCGGGAGCTGCGGCCGGGCGGCCGGCGGCGGGGTATCGCCCGGCGGCCGGGCCGCGGGGGTGGTCAGCCGGGGCATCCCCAGGATGCCGCCACTGATGCCGGACTGGCCCGGGGTGCGGAGGGCCAGCGTGGGCGAGCCGGTCGCCGCCCCCGGGGCCGGGATCCGCGACCGGGTGATGCCGGCCGATGCCCCGGGCATCGGGAACGCCGTGGGGGCCGGGCCGGTCAGCCCGGTCGGCAGCGGCTTCTGCCCCATCCGCGCCTGCCGCAGGGTCACGTCCGACGGCGGCGGCGGGCCGGCACTCAGGAGCGCCCGCAACATGCCCAGGCAGTTGGGGAAGCGGTCGTCCGGGTCTTTGGACAGCGCCCGCTGGACGGCCGGCCGGTCGCCCGGGGGCAGGGCGGCCAGGTCCGGGTCGAGGGCGGCGTGGGCCATCATCAGGTCTTTGGCCGAGGTGGCCGCGAACGGGAAGCTGCCGGTCAGCATCTCGAAGTACACGAGGGCCAGGCTGTACTGGTCGCTGCGGGGGTCCACCAGGCCGTCGATCAGCTCCGGCGGGGCGTACCGCGGGGTGAACCCGGCCCCGCTCCGGCTGGCCTTCGGGTTGGACCGGCTGACCAGCCCGTAGTCGCCCACCTTCACGTGCCCGCCGACCAGGAACAGGTTGGCCGGCTTGATGTCCAGGTGCTGTAGGCCGTGCTTGACGGCGATCACGTCGAGGGCTTCCGCCGCGTCCGTCAGGTAGCCGAGCAGCTCCGCCCGGGGGATGCCCTTCAGGCCCATCCGCTGGCACTCGGCGTAGCGGTCGGCCAGCCCCTCGTCGGCCAGCTCCATGACGCTAGCCAGGACGCCGTTGACGAGTTCCACCCGCTCCAGCATGAGCAGGAACGGGTGGCGGATCGTCTTGATGTGCTGGAACGCCTCGTACTCTTGCCGCAGGCTGTCGCCCGGGGAGTCGTCGGCTTCCGAGTCGGGGTAGACGAACTTGATGGCCTTGTGCAGCCCGCCGGGGGCCTCGCACTTCCACACCTCGCCGAAGCCGCCGCGGCCGAGCGGGTTCAGAAGGACGTACCCGGGCAGCGGCTCGGCGTTGGCCCGCTGGCGGTACCCCTGCCCGCCCAGATTGGCCCGCCCGTCTGACACGTCGGCACCGCCCTTCCGCACCCCACGGAACGGAATGCGGTGGTAACATAGCTCACGAACCGGGCCGGCGGCGGAACTTTCGGTGTGGGCGAAATGTGCGGTCGAACCGGACCGGGAGGGCGGCCATGCCGATGCACGACTGGACCCGGGTGGACCCGTGCGAGTACCACGACTTCCACCAGACGTGGTTGCCGCTCATCAAGATCGCGCTCAACAGCGGGGTGCTGCCGGACGGTTACTTCGCCGTCACCGATTATTCGGCCCCGCCGTTCATACCAGACGTACTCACCCTGGACGAGTCTGACCCCGACGGCGACCCCCCCCCGTGGTGCCGGCCGACTGGCCCGGCTTAGCCCGGCCGGGGCCGGCCACCGCCGTCGCCCCGGTCCGTCCGGCCGATGCCGTCGGCCGGGAGCGGGTGAGCGTCCAGGATTCGTCCGGCCGGCGGTTGGCCGCCGTCATCAAGGTGTTATCCCCGTCGAATAAACGCCGGCAGGTCGAGTTCCAAGACCTTCTGCTCAAGTCCGTCCACCTGCTCGACAGTGGGGTCGGTCTGCTGGTGGTGGACCCGTTTCCGCCCCGCCGTCACGACCCGAAGGGGTTCCACACGGCCTTCTGGCAGGAACTGACTCGGGAGCGGGCCGACCCGCCGCCGCGTGGCAAGCCGCTGACGGTCGCCAGCTACGCACCGGACGGGGACGGGGAGTGTTCCGCCTATGTCACCCCGATCGCGGTCGGCGACGATTTGCCGGACCCGCCTCTGTTCCTACGCCCGGGGCTGGCCGTGCGGGTGCCGCTGGGTGCCACCTATGACCAAGCGTGGGCCGGCTACCCGCACCAGCTCCGCCGGCTGGTCGAAGACCTGCCGTCACCCCCGTAGAGCGGCGACCGGGTCCAGCCGGGCGGCCCGGCGGGCCGGGTACCACGCCGCCAGGGTGGTCGTCAGCACCGCGAACCCGACGGCGGCCAGCAGTAGCCAGGCCGGCCACTCGAACACCGTCCCCCGGTCGTGCGGGGTGTCCGGGCTGGCCCGCGCGATGAGGTGATGCACGAGCGTGTTCGCCGGGCCGGTCAGGGCCAATGCCAGTCCCAGCCCCAGCAGCCCGCCGGCCAGCCCGATGACCGCCCCTTCCAGCAGGAACAGCCGCCGCACCTGGCCGGCCGTTGCCCCGACGGCTTTCATCATGCCGACCTCCCGGGTTCGCTCCACCACGCTCGTCACCAGGGTGTTCGTAATTCCTAGACAGGCAACGACTAGCGCCAGCAGGGCGAACAGGTTGAGGCCGGCGGCGGTGAGCGTCACCTGGGTGCGGGTGGCGTCGTAGAACTTGAGCAGGTGGTGCGACTCGAACCCGCCGGCGGTGACGCCGTCCACCGCCGCCCGCAGGTCGCCGCCGGGCGTCACTTGCACCCGGGCCGAGTTGAACCCCCGCTCCTGCACCCACGGCAGTTGGCCGAACAGGCGGCCCCCGGCGGCCGGCGGCAGCAGCACTTCGCCGCTGCGGGCCTCCCACGGGTCTGGGCTGTCCGGGGCGTACCGCTCGGCGACCGATAGGTCACGGACCACCCCGACCAGCGTGACCGTGGCGACCGCCGGTGTGGGCGTCCCCTGCGGCTTCTTAGCCTTCGCGTCCATGAGAAGACGGTCCAGGGCCAGCCGCTCGGCCGGCGACAACGGGAGCGTGTCGAGTGACTTCGGCAGCGACTCGGCGAGGCGGTCGAACACTTGTTCTTGCACCGCGGTCAGGTCGCCGGCGGCCACCCCGAAGATCGTCGCCAGGCCGTCGGCCGCTCGTGGCGGTTGGCCACCGAGGGACAGGTGGAGGGGCCGCCCGAGGGCGGCAGCGACTGCGGCATCGGTGTCGGCCCCGAGTGCGTACAGCAAATTCTCGGAGATGAGCGACTCGTAGGCGTCGTCGGCCGGCAGCCGGCCGGCGACCAGCCGCGGGGCGAGGCCGGCCAGCGGCCCGCTGACCACATGGGCGTCCCGCCGGCGGCCGTCGCCGGCCCGCACCGGCCCCCAGTGGCCGTGCCACGCCTCCACCCGCTCCACGCCGGGCAGAGCCGCCAATTCGGCCAGCCGGTCGGGGGTCAGCTTGGCCGGCGGGCCGACCCGGTGGCCGGACTGGTACTGGTCGATCTTCAGCCGCCGCAGCCGGGCTTTCCGCTCGGCCGACATGTCGCCCGGCACGGCGACGGCGTCCGGCGGGATGTCCGCCTCCGGCACCGGGGCGCCGCGGCCGGGCTGAATCTGGATCACCCAGAACTGCGGCCGGCCGCGGAACTCGCGGTCGATGTACGCCCGCAGGCCGAGGCCGAGGGCCAGGCTGAACGCCAGCCCGCCGGCGCCGACGGCCACCCCCAGCACGGTGAGGGCAGTGCGGGCCTTCTGCCGCCAGAGGCCGCCGGCGGCGAAACGGACGAGCGAGGGCAGGCGCATGGGGAGAGTGTACGGCGTGTGGTTTTGCCCGGTTCGGCTACCGCTTCCGTCGGACGCAACCTAGAATACACGCTTCCCGATGATGCGACCCGCTCGGCTCGCCGGGACGCCCCACCCTTGTGCCCCGCCGTCGGGCGTGTAACCCGCCGGCCGCCCGCTCCCAGGAACCTGTACCCCCTCATGGCTAACCGTCAACTCCTCCGCCAGTTCGACACCGACGACATCGACGCCCAGATCAAGCAGGCCTTCAACGACGACGACGACTTCCTCGCCGGCGGCTGGCTGCCCGACGAGTCGCAAATCTTCGATGCCAACAAGATCGTCACCGGCAAAGTGTTGGAAATCCGTGGCGACATGGTGGTGGTGGACATCGGGTACAAGTCGGAAGGTGTGATTCACCTGGAGGAGTGGAAGGAGGACGGCCAGCCGACGGTGCCGCCCAAGCCGGGCGACAGCATCGAGGTGCTGCTGGAGACGGTCGAGGACGCCAACGGCACGATCAACCTGTCGTACCGCAAGGCCAAGCGTCAGAAGGAGTGGGAGGCGATCCTCGCCAAGCACAAGGAGGGGGATGTCGTCACCGGGGCGGTGCTCAAGAAGATCAAGGGCGGGCTGCTGGTGAACATCGGGGTGAACGTCTTCCTGCCGGCGTCGCAGGTGGACATCCGCCGGCCGCCGGACATCGGCGAGTACATCGGCCAGAACATCCAGTGCATGATCCTCAAGATCGACGAACAGCGGCGGAACATCGTCGTGTCGCGGCGGAAGCTGATCGAAGTCATCCGCGACGAGATGAAGAAGAAGCTGCTGACCGAGCTGGAGACCGGCCAGGTCCGCAAGGGCATCGTCAAGAACATCGCCGACTTCGGGGCGTTCGTGGACCTGGGCGGCATCGACGGCCTGCTGCACATCACGGACATGGGCTGGCACCGCGTCACCAACCCGCATGATGTCGTCAAGATCAATCAAGAGCTTGAGGTTTACATCCTGGGGATCGACCGCGAGAAGGAGAAGATCGCCCTCTCGCTCAAGCACAAGACGCCGTCCCCGTGGCAGAACATTGAGGCCAAGTACCCGGTCAACACCAAGCACCCGGGCGAGGTCGTGAACATCATGCCCTACGGGGCGTTCGTCAAGCTGGAGCCGGGTATCGAAGGTCTGGTCCACATCAGCGAGATGTCGTGGACCAAGCGGATCAGCCACCCGAACGAGGTGGTGTCGATCGGGGACAAGGTCGAGGTTCAGGTGCTGAACATCAACCACGACAAGAAGGAAATCTCGCTGGGCATGAAGCAGTGCCAGCAGAACCCGTGGGACGAGGTGGCCCGCAAGTACCCGCCGGGCACCCAGGTGAGCGGCGTGGTCCGCAACCTGACCAGCTACGGGGCCTTCATCGAGATCGAGGAGGGCATCGACGGCCTGCTGCACGTGTCCGACATGAGCTGGGTGCGGAAGGTGTCCAACCCGAGCGAGGTGGTGCAGAAGGGGCTGAAGGTCACCTGCGTCGTGCTGAGCGTGGACCAGGAGCGGAAGCGGGTGGCGCTGGGCCTCAAGCAGATGGCCAACGACCCGTGGGAGGGCGACATCCCCGGCCGGTACATGCCGGGCCAGAAGGTGCAGGGCACCGTTACCAAGCTGACCAACTTCGGCGTGTTCGTCGAACTCGAGCCGGGGCTGGAAGGCCTGCTGCACATCAGCGAGCTGACCGACGAACCGGTGGAGTCGCCGGAAGAGGTGGTCAAGGTGGGCGAGGTGCTGGACGTGAAGGTGCTGCGGGTGGACGCCAAGGACCGCAAGATCGGGCTGTCCCGCAAGAACGTGGACGACGGGCAGGTGCCGGAGCACGTCAGCGACGAGCTGATGGGGGGCGGCAGCCTGGCCGAGGAGACGGCAGCGGCCGCCCCGCCGGCGGGGCCGACCACGGCCGCGGCGGCCCCGGCCGCGGCGGCGGCCCCGGCCGCGAGTTCGCCCACCATCCCGTCGCCGGCCAGCAGCAGCGCCAGCACGGGCGGCGGCAAGAAGAAGGACGAGCCGAAGAAGGACCTCCGCGGCGGCACCGGGCCGGCCGGCCCGCTGTTCGCAATGCCGGGTGCCGGCGAGTGACGGCGGCGAGCGACTGACACCCCGACCGGGGCCGGCGAAAGCCGGCCCCGGTTTCGTTTCTGCCCGGTCCCGGGTAAAATGACCGCAATTCGGAGGGCAGACGATGGCAACAGCCGCGACCGCGAAACTGACCGAAGCGGACCTCTTGGCCATTCCGGACGACGGCGTGGAGCGGTGGCTCATCCGCGGCGAGTTGCGGAAAAAGTACCCCGAGGAGCCGGGTGCGACCATGACCGTCCGCAACCGCCACCACTGCAAGACGACCACCGCCGTCGGCGGTGAACTCCGCCAGTGAAACAAGTCCCGGCCCAAGCCGTGGGGCGACATCTACACCGGCGAAGCCGGCGTCCGCCTGAGGGGGTCGGGAGGCACCACCGTCGGAGTGGACGTGGTGTACGCCCCGCCCGAGGTGGTGGCCGTCCAGTCCGACGACGAAACGACGCTGCTCGACGGGGTGCCGACCCAGGCCGTCGAAATCCTGTCGCCCAACGACACGGTCGAGCAGGTCGAGGAGAAGGTGGACGAGTACCTGTCGGCCGGCGTGCCGCTGGTGTGGGTGGTGTCGCCGTACCGCCGCACGGTGGTCGTGCATTCGCCGGGGCAGCCGCCGGTCATGTACAATGAGTTGCACGTCCTGCCCGAACACCCGGCCATGCCGGGGTTCGCCCCGGCCGTCCGCGACCTGTTCGAGTAGCTGCTACGCCGGCAGCGCCCCGACCTCGCGGCCGGCGTCGGTGAACGCCCGGATAGCGTGGTCGATCTGCTCGGTCGTGTGGGCCGCCGACACCTGGATGCGGATGCGGGCCTGGCCGTGCGGCACCACCGGGTAGCTGAAGCCGACCACGTAGATGCCCTTCGCCAGCAGCACGTCGGCCATGCGGCTGGCCACGGCGGCGTCGCCGAGCATCACCGGCAGGATGGGCGTCGGCCCCGGCTTGACCGTGAACCCGGCCCCCTCCAGCCCGGCCCGCAGCCGGGCCGTGTTCGCCTTGAGCGTCTCCCGCAGGTCACTGGCTTCGTCCACCAGGTCGAGGGCAGCCATGCCGGCGGCCACGAGTGACGGCGGCACCGAGTTGCTGAACAGGTACGGCCGGCTGCGGTTCCGCAGCCAATCGACCACCTCGGCCGACGCCGCCGTGAACCCGCCGCTGGCGCCGCCGAGCGTCTTGCCAAGTGTCCCTGTAATCACGTCCATGCGGTCGAGTACGCCCAGCTCTTCCGCCGCCCCGCGGCCGCGTGCCCCGAGGTGCCCCGTGGCGTGGCAGTCGTCGATGCCCACCAGCGCCCCGTACTCGTCGGCCAACTCGCAAATCTCCGGCAGTTTCGCCAGGTCGCCGTCCATGCTGAACACGCTGTCGGTGAACACCAGTTTGAACCGGCAGCCTTTCGTCGCTTCCAGCTTGGCCCGCAGGTCGCTCATGTCGTTGTGCTTGTACCGGAACCGCTGGGCCTTGCACAGCCGCACGCCGTCGATGATGGAGGCGTGGTTCAGCTCGTCCGACAGGATGGCGTCCTGCTCGCCCAGCAGCGGCTCGAACAGCCCGCCGTTGGCGTCGAAGCAGGAGATGTACAGGATGCTGTCGCCCGTGCCGAAGAACCGGGCGATCTGCTCTTCGGCCCGCTTGTGTATGTCCTGCGTGCCGCAGATGAACCGCACGCTCGACAGGCCGTAGCCGTGGGACTTGAGGCCGTCGAAGGCGGCGGCCACCACCCGCGGGTGGTTGGACAGGCCGAGGTAGTTGTTGGCACAGAAGTTGACCACCTCGCGGCCGTTCACCGTGACCGCCGGCCGCTGCGGGCTTTCGATGCGCCGCTCGGCCTTGTACAGGCCCTTCTCCCTCAGGCCGGCCAGCTCGGTGCGGAGGTGGGCGTTCAGGGCGTCGCGGCTCATCGGATTGCTCGTTGACGGGCGAAGCCCGGGACCGATCATCCCCGGGCCTTCCGGGGTGGCGTCAGGTCATGTTACACCGCCGCCGGCACCTGCCGCCGCTTCGCCCGATACCGCTGGGCCACCTTCAGCACCATCGGGGCGACCGACGCCAGCACCACCAGCAGAATCAGCTTGTCGATGTTCCGGGCGATCTGGAACTGCTGCCCGAACACCTGCTGGAGCGGCTTCTCGCACCACGGCACCAAGTAGTAGCCGACCGCCACCATGCTCAGAATCCAGGCCACCCCGCCGATCACATTGTAGGCCAGGAACCGCTTGTACTCCATCCGCGCGGCCCCGGCGACCACCGGCACGAACGTCCGCACGATCGGGATGAACCGGGCGATGATGATCGTCTTGCCGCCGTGCTTGTCGTAGTACGCCCGCGCCTCGGCCAGATACTTCCGCTTGACGAACCGGCCGTCCGGCCGGTCGAACACGGCCGGCCCGACCTTCGCCCCGATCCAGTAGCCGACGGTGTCACCCGCCACCGCCGCCAGGCACAGCACACCCACCAGCAGTACGACGTTGCCCTGGTCCCACTCGGCCAGTTGGGCGACGAACCCGAGGACGACCAGCATCGAGTCGCCGGGCAGCAGGAAGCCGACGAGCAGCCCGGTCTCGGTGAAGATGACGGCGGTCACGGCCACGAACACCGGCCAGAAGACGCCAGGCCGGTCGAACGCCTCGCGGAACTTCTCCGGGTCGGTCAGGTTCCGTGGGTCGGCCACCTTCTTGATGATCTCCCACACCTGCTGAAAAAAGTCGGCCATGCGGCACTGCTCCGGGAACGGTTCGGGTCAGCGTAAGAGATGGCCGGCGGCGGCGGTAGCCCAACCCAGCGACGCGAATCCGGTCGGCACGGTGGTCCGGCTCCGGTCGCCGCTCTACGGATGAGAGGCATGACTGCCCGCCTGACCGTCGAACTCCCTTGCGTCGGGTCGCTGGCCCGGTACGCCGCCGTCCGCCGGGGCACGGACCGGCTGACGGAGGGCCTCGAACCCGAGGACATGCAGCTCCAGCCGATGCCGGACGCCAGCCCGACCAAGTGGCACCTGGCCCACACCACTTGGTTCTTCGAACACTTCTTGCTCACGCCCCACCTGCCCGGCTACCGGCCGTTCCACTCGGCCTACGGGTTCCTGTTCAACTCGTACTACGAGGCGGTCGGCCGGCGGCACACCCGGGCCGAGCGGGGGGTGCTCAGCCGGCCGACGGTGCGACAGCTCCAGGCGTACCGCCGGCACGTGGACGAGGCCGTGGGCCGCCTGTTCACCGAGCCGGACGCGCCGCCCCCGGCCGACGTGGCGACGATCCTGGACATCGGCCTGAACCACGAGCAGCAGCACCAGGAACTGATCCTGACCGACTTGAAGTACGCGTTCGCCCGCAACCCGCTGCTGCCGGCCTTCGCCCAGCCGCCGGAGGAGACGGCGGGCGAGGTGCGGCCGCAGTCCTGGCACGGGTCGGCCGGCGGGCTGGTGGAGGTCGGCCACGCCGGGGCCGGGTTCGCCTTCGACAACGAGGGGCCACGCCACACGGCGTTCCTCCGGCCCTACGTACTGGCCGGCCGGCTGGTGACGAATGGCGAGTACCGGCGGTTCATTAAGGATGGTGGATACGACCGACCGGAACTGTGGCTGTCCGACGGGTGGGCGGCACGAAAGTCGCAGCAGTGGGAGTCGCCGCTGTACTGGCAGTCGGCCGGCGTCGGCGGGACGTGGGCCGAGTTCACCCTGGGCGGGCTGGCTCCGCTGAACGATCGGGAGCCGGTGACGCACGTCAGCTTCTACGAGGCCGACGCCTACGCCCGCTGGGCCGGCAGTCGTTTGCCGACGGAGGTCGAGTGGGAACACGCCTGCGGGGACCGTCCGCCGGCGGTCGGCAACTACGCCGACGACCGCCGCTACCACCCGGCCCCGGCCATTACCGACGGGCTGGCTCAGATGTTCGGCGACTGCTGGGAGTGGACGGCCAGCCCGTACCTCGGCTACCCCGGGTACAAGCCGGTGGCCGGCGCCCTGGGCGAGTACAACGGCAAGTTCATGTGCAACCAGTTCGTCCTCCGCGGCGGCTCCTGTGCCAGCCCGCGGGGCCATGTGCGGGCGACGTATCGCAACTTCTTTTCCCCGGAGGCCCGATGGCAGTTCAGTGGCATCCGGCTGTGTCGAGACGCCTGACCGGCCCGTTCCTGGCCGACGTGCTGGCCGGCCTGCGGCGGCCGCGAAAGACCTTGCCGTGTAAGTACTTTTACGACGCCGCCGGCAGTGATCTGTTCGACCAGATTTGCGAGCTGCCGGAGTACTACCCGACCCGCACCGAGCTGGCCATCCTCCACGCCCACGCCGCCGAGATGGGGTTGCGGCTCGGGGCCGGCTGTCAGGTGGTCGAGTACGGGAGTGGCAGCAGCAACAAGACGCCGCTGCTGCTGGCGGCCCTGCCCCGGCCGGCCGCGTATGTGCCGGTGGACATCTCCGGCGACCACCTGCGGGCGTCGGCCGAAGTGATGGCCGACGCCTTCCCCGACCTGCCGGTGACGCCGGTGGTGGCCGACTTCACCCGGCCGTTCACCGTGCCCCCGCTGCGGTCGCCGCTGGTCCGCCGGGCGGCGTACTTCCCGGGCAGCACGGTCGGCAACTTCACCCCGGCCGAGGCGGTGTCGCTGCTGACCGACATGGCCCGCTTGGTCGGTCCCGGCGGGCAACTGCTTGTCGGCGTCGATCTGTGGAAGGACGAGGCGGTGTTGCGGGCGGCCTACGACGACCGCGCCGGTGTCACCGCGGCGTTCAACCGCAACCTGCTGGTGCGGGCCAACCACGAGTTGGGTGCCGATTTTGACCTGGACGGCTTCCGCCACGAGGCGCGGGTGCTCCGCGACCCCGGCCGGGTGGAGATGCACCTGGTGAGCGAGCGGCGGCAGACGGCGCGGGTCGGCGAGGAGACGTTCGCGTTCGCCGCCGGCGAGAGCGTCCACACCGAGAACTCGCACAAGTACACGGTGGCCGGGTTCCAGGCGGTGGCGGCGCGGGCCGGGTTCCGGCCGGTGCGGGTGTGGACCGACGAACGGGGCTGGTTCAGCGTGCAGTTGTACGTGGTCGGTTGAGTCCGCCGCATGGCCCCCGTGCGGCGTGCCGGCCGAAACCCGTCTTGAATCGGTGGTTTTCCCCCCGCTACACTCCTCTTTCTCACGGGCACGATGCCCCCCGCCCCCGCCACGGAAGGGACCGCATGGCCGTCACCAAGTCCGCCCCGCCCCGCCCGCTGATCGGCCTCGCCGGCGACTACCTGACCCCCAAAGCCGGGGTCCCCTACGTCCGGGCCAACGCCGGGTACGTGGACGCCGTGCTGGCCGCCGGCGGCCTGCCGGTCATCCTGCCGCCGATGCGGAAGGACAACGCCGCCGAACTCGACACCTACCTCGACCTGCTGAGCGGCATCGTGCTGCTGGGCGGCCTCGACCTCGACCCGCGGCGGCAGGGCCAGCCGCTCGGCTCGGCGACGCAGCCGATGGCCAGCCGCCGGGAGGAGAGCGACCGGCTGCTGCTGGCGAAGGTGGTCGAGCGGCGGCTGCCGGTGCTGGGCGTCGGCGTGGGGATGCAGCTCATCAACGTCCACTTCGGCGGCACCCTGTTCGCCCACCTGCCGATGGACGTGCCCAAGGCGATGCCGCACTTCGACCCGACCGGCGGGCCGCACCGGCACATGGTGGCCGTCGAGTCGAACACCACCCTGCAAGACATGTTCGGGGCGGACGAGCTGCGGGTGAACAGCCAGCACCACCAGAGCGTCAACCAGGTCGGCCGCCGGCTGCGGGTGGCCGCCCGCGCCCCGGACGGGGTGATCGAGGCCGTGGAAACGACGGACGACACGTGGTTCTGCGTCGGCGTGCAGTGGCACCCGGAGGCGGACACGGCGAGCGCCCTGGACCGGCAAATCTTCGACTGCCTGGTGCAGGCGGCGGCCAAGCACGAGCCGGCCGGCGAGCTGATCGGGGCGTGATTCGCTGGCCACGGTCGCGGGCGTGTTCTACACTTCCGCGACCGGCATGAACACTCTCCACCCGCCCAACCCGCCCCTGGCTGCGCCGGGGTTCTGGGGCACCTTCCCGGACCCGGCCCTGGAGCGGCGGTTCCGCCGGGAACACGTCGCCGCCGCCGCCGCCGCTTTCCGGCTAATAGTGGCGGTGGCCACCGCCGGCACCTTGTTCTTCGCCCTCAACGACCTCGCCCAGCCGGCCGAGCTGCCGACCCTGCTGGCCGTCCGGACGGTGTCGGTGGTCGCCTCACTGGTGGTGTTGTGGCGGCTCGGTCGGCCCGTCCGGCCGGCCCGGCTGGACCGGCTGGCGGTCGGCTGGTGCCTGCTGCTGGCCGCCGTCAACCTGGCCGTCCAGGTGCTCCGCCCGCCGGCCCACCTCGGGCACGCCGTCACCACCGTCTGTGTGGTCGTCGTGACCTACGGCGTGACCCCCCTGCCGCTGCGGCTCCAGGCGGCCGTGTCCGGGCTGCACGCGGCCGGGTGTCTGCTCATCGCCCTGGTCGTCAACCCGGCCGGCGACACGGGGTTCCTGCGGGCGCTGGCCGTCGGACTGGTGGTGGGAAACGTGCTCGGGGTGACGATGGCCCGGGTGCTGCACGCCCGCGCTCGCCGGCTGTTCCTAGCCCTGGTCGAGCAGGCCGAGCTGACGGCCGCCCTGGAGAAGTCGCTGGCCGAGGTGCGGACCCTCCGCGGGCTGGTCCGCATCTGCGCCTGGTGCAAACACATCCACGCCGACGGCGAGTGGCAGCAGTTGGAGAAGTACGTGGCGGCCAACAGCCACGCCGAGTTCACGCACGGCATCTGCCCGGCCTGCCTGGCCGAGCAGGTCAGGCCGGCGGCTCCAGCGTCTCCCGACTCTGGTAGATGAAGTCGGTGAGCGCCGGGGTGCCGCCGGCCTGTTTCACCAGCAGTGCGATCTGCCCGCGGTGGTAAGCCGAGTGGGTGAACAGGTGCGGCAGCACGTCCCCGACCCGCGACCGGAACCGCCCGCCGAACAGCCCGACGTACTCGAACGCCCGGCTCAACCCCTCGTCGGTCAGGTTCGCCAAGTAGTTGTTCCAGTCGGTGTAGATGGCCTGCCAGTCGGCCGCGATCTGTTGCAGGTCGGTGCCGTCCGGGAAGGCCGGCCCGGTGTACGGCTCGCCGCCCTGCATCCGATTCAGCCACAGCCGGCGGACGAGGACGGTGTGGGCCATCAGCCCGCAGGCGCGGACGGATTCCGGCGACGCGCGGCGGTCGGCCGGCACGCTCGCCAGCGACGCCAGGGTCTTGGCGTGGGCGTCGTCCTCGTAGGCGAGCCAGCCGCGGAATTGGGCGACGAACGGATTCATGAGAGTACCTCGTAGGGCACGCATGGCGTGCCTTCCACCGACGGCACGCCATGCGTGCCCTACAGGGCCAGCTTGACCGCCCCGGTGGCCGGCTCCGGCACCGGCGTCACCGGCGATGCCGTCACACCGGCCGCCGCCAGCGCGTCCAGGAAGAACCCGCGGTACGCCGCGCTGCCGAGCAGAACCCCGCCGGCGAGGGCCAGCGGCACGCTGCCGTTCAGCCCGGCGTTCGTCGCCGCCCCGGCGGCAGTGCGGGCCAACTCGGTCGCCTCCCGGCGGACGATCTCGACGGCCACCGGGTCGCCGGCGGCGGCGGCGTCCAGCACCAGCGGGGCCAGCCCGGCGATGGCCGAGCGGTCCCACGGCCCGCGGTACACGGCCGGGATGAGTTCGCTCGGGTCGGGCACGCCCATCTTCTTCAGGAACGAGTCGCTGAGGGTGGTCAACGGGCCGACCCGGTCGTGCGCCCGGCACACCGCCCGCAGCCCGCTGAGCGCGATCAGGTACGCACTCCCCTCGTCGCCGAGGGTGTACCCCCAGCCGCCGCACCGGCCGACCGCCCCGGTCGGCGTCTTGATGAAAGCGATGGACCCGGTGCCGGCGATCACAGCCAGCCCCCACCCGGCCGGCGTCCCCGCCGCCAGCAGCAGGGTGGCGTCGTTCGCCACCCCCACCCGGTCGGCCAGCCCGACCCGGCCGGCCCAGCCGTGGATCACGTCCAGCCCTTCCTGGCGGTCGATACCGGCCAGCCCGAGGGTGGCCCCGCCGACCGTCGCCCGGTCCAGGTTGGCGGCCTGAAACGCCCGGTCGATGGCGTCGTCCAGTGCCTTCAGCCCCGCCTCGACGCCGACCGCCTGGATGTTCGACGGCCCGGCCGTGCCGCGGCCGAGGACCGCCCCGGAGCGGTCGGCGAGCAGGCAAATCGTGGTGGTGCCGCCGCCGTCGATGCCGATCACCAGGTCGGGACGGTGCGGGCGGGCGACGACGGCCTCAGTCCGCTTGGCCACGCCGAACGACGACAGCGCCGCGGCCACCCGCCCGCCGGCGGCACCGACCGCGGCCCGCGCCCGGTCGGCCGGCACCCCGGCGGCGTGCGACACGACGGCCGTCTTCACCTCGCCGCCACTGAGTGACAGTAGGCTGTCAGCGGCCGTCTGGTCCAGCCCGGTGACGGTGCGGACGATGCGGTTGGCCCGCGCCTTCAGCTTCCGGTTGCTGGCCTTCAGGTCCACCATCAGGTTGCCGAACGACTTGCCCAGCCGCACCATCGTCGCCGTGGTCAGGGTGTTCAGCACCAGCTTGGTGGCGGTGCCGGCCTTGAGGCGGGTCGAGCCGGTCAGCACTTCCGGGCCGGTAACGGGGGCGATGGTCAGGTCGGCTTCCGCGGCCAGTTCGCTGTCCGGCGTGCAGACGACGGCGGCCGTCCACGCCCCGACCGACCGGGCGTACCGCACGGCCCCGATGACGTAAGGCGTGCGACCGCTCGCGGCGATGCCGACCAACACATCGCCGGCGGAAAAGTTGATGGCCTGCAAGTCCGTCGCCCCGAGTTCGGGCGAGTCCTCAGCCCCCTCGACCGCCTGAAACATGGCCCCCGGGCCGCCGGCGATGAGGCCGACGATTTGTCCGGGCGGCGCCTGGAAGGTGGGCGGGCACTCGGCGGCGTCCAGTACCCCGAGCCGGCCGGACGTGCCGGCCCCGCAGTAGACCAGCCGGCCGCCCTTGGCCAGCCGGTCGGCGATCACCTCGACGGCCTGGGCCAGCTCCCGCACCTGGGTGCCGACGGCGGCAGCCACCGTCGCGTCTTCCCGGTTCATGAGACGAACGATCTCGACGGCGGTCAGCTCGTCCAGCCGGGTCGAGTGCGGGTTACGGGCTTCGGTGGCCAGGCGTTGCAGCGGGTCCATTCGCGGGGAGCAGCCGGGAGAGGAGGAGGGCGACACCGACCGTCGTACCGGCCCCCAGCGGGGCGTACCACGGCCACGCCAATATAGGCTTCCGCAAGCCGGCGGGCAGCCAATCGACGGGGGCCGTCACCCCAGTGCCCGGCAGCCAGGCCAGGAACACGACGACGAACCCCGTCGCCAGGCCGGCGATGGCCGCCCGGCTGGACACCCGCACCGGCAGGGTGCCGAGCAGGAACAGGCCGAGCAGCAGGCCGGTGGTGAACCCGGCCACGGCCAGCACCCGCTTGACCACGCTGGTGTCGCCGCCGAGCTGCCAGGCGGCGAGCGCCACGCCCATCTGGGCCAGCCCCCATCCGGCCGTCATGAGGCGGCTCAGCCGGACGTAGTGCGGCTCGTCCCGGCCCGGCCGCAGCGGGCGGTAGAAGTCCGTCACCAGGGCGTTGGCCGACGAGTTGAGCGACGACGACAGGGTGGACATGGCGGCGGCCAGCACGGCGGCGACGAGGACGCCCTTCACCCCGGTCGGCAGGGCGGTGACGATGAACAGGCCGAACACCTCGTCCGGCTTGGCCGCGCCGGGGTCGAACAGGCCGGCCCGGCGGAGGGCGTCCAGCCCGGCCCCGACCCCCAGGAACAGGACGAACTGGGCCATGACGGTGAACCCGCTCAGCACCAGTGCCACGCGGGCGTGTGGCAGACTCTTGGCACACAGGTACCGCTGGACCATGAGCTGGTCGGCCCCGTGGCTGGCCATGCTGAACACCGCCCCGCCGATCACCCCGGCCCACACGTTGGCGTCGGACGCCGGGTCGAAGCCCCACTCGAACACCCGGAACTTGCCGGCCGACTCGCCGGCGGCCAGGTAGGCGTCCCACCCGCCGGGCAGCAGCCGCAGCACGAACACCCCGGCCAGGGCGGCCCCGGCGATCTTGATGACGAACTGCACCAGGTCGGTCCACAGGACCGCCTTCATGCCGCCGAGGTAGGTGTACACCACCGTGACGGACCCGGTCAGCAGCACCGCCAGCTCGAAGGAGACGCCGAGGGCGTTCATCAGAAGGAGGGCGGTGAGGAACAGCCGCAGCCCGTCGGCCAGGGTGCGGGTGACGAGGAACAGCCCGCTGGCCACCCGCTGCACCGCCGGGCTGAACCGCTGCCGCAGAATCTCGTAAGCGCTGAACAGGTCGCCCCGCATGTACAGCGGCAGCAGCACCCAGGCCACCAGGCACCGGCCGAGGACGTACCCGATGGTCAGTTGCAGGAAGGTGAAGTCGCCGCCGGCCGGCTTGTACGCCAGCCCGGGCACGCTCAGGAAAGTGACGGCACTCGTCTCGGTGGCCACGATGCTGACGAGCACCATGAACCAGCCCACGTCCCGCCCGCCGACGAAATAGGTCTTCAAATCCTTTTGGCGGCTGGTGAACCAGGCGCCGACCAGCGTCATGCCGAGGACGTACACGGCAACGATGGCGAGGTCGAGCGGCGGGAGGGTGGGCATCGCGTCGTTCTATGCGTCCGGGTAGACCAGGTACTTCCGCCGCCGCTCGGCGAACGCCGCCTCGTTCGCCTGCCAGCCGGCGGTCACGTCCGCCCAGGGGCAACCGGCGTCGAGGAGCGACCGCTCACGGCCGCTGCCGAGTAGCAAGTCGATGGCCGGCTTGTCGTCCACGAACTCGTACCGCTCGGTCCGCCAGCGGAACGCCCCGCCGAGCTGTAATTGTGCGATCGAGAGCACGGCCACCCCGGTCCGCACCGGCCGGAAGCCGTCGCCGGTCGGCCGCACGAACGCCCCGCCGCACGTCTGACCGGCGTGCTTCTGGAAGGTCGGCTTGAAGCTCACCGGCAGGAACTCCACGTCCGGGCAGCCGTAGGCGTTCAGTTCGTCGGCGAAGCGGTGCGGGTCCAGCCCCGGGTGCCCGACGTATTCGAACGGCCGGCAGGTGCCGCGGCCCTCGCTCAGGTTGGTCCCTTCGACCAGGCACAGGCCGGGGTACACCCGGGCCGTGTCGAGGGTCGGCATGTTCGGCGACGGCGGTAGCCACGGCAGGTCGGCCGGCCAGCCGTCGGTGCGGGTCAGCCCGTAGCACGGCACCAGCGTTACGTTGGTCGTCAGCTTCCGCTCCTGGCTGTACAGCCGGGCCAGCTCACCCATCGTCATCCCGTGGCGGATCGGCACGTCGTGCGGGCCAACGAAACTCTCGAACCCGGCCGCCAGCCCCGGCCCTTCCACCGTTCGCAGGCCGAGCGGGTTGGGCCGGTCGAGGATCGTCACCGGCAGGCCCACCGTCGCGGCGGCCTCTAGGCAGTACAGCATCGTCGCCTGGAAGGTGTAGTACCGGCTGCCCACGTCCTGGAGGTCGATCACCAGCACGTCCAGCCCGGCCAGTTGCTCCGGGGTCGGGGTCAGGCTGGCGGCCGTGTCACCGTACAGGCTGTGGACCGCCACCCCGTAGTGGGGGTGGACGCCGCCGTGGTACACGCCTTCCAAATCCTGGGCGGCGGCCGTCAGCCCGTGCTCCGGGCCGAACAGGGCGGCCAGTGTCAGCCCGGTGTCAGCGGACGCCAACAGGTCGGCGGCCGACCTCGTGCCGGGGGTGAAGGTGCCGGCCTGGGGGTCGAAGACGCCGCGGGAGACGGCCGCCGGGTGCGTCACCAGCCCGACCCGTTTGCCGGCCAGTGGGGCGAAGTTCTTGGCCCGCAGGAGGTCGAGGCCGGTGAGAACGGGGCGGGGCATCGAAGTCTCCTGCCAGGCGAGCGGCCGGCGTGAGCCGGTCCGGTCCGGTGATCGTCCGCGACCGGGCCGGACCGGCTCA
>JAYVUZ010000018.1:0-15039 GCA_043787415.1 Fimbriiglobus sp.
ATTTGCGATCGACACCTGGTGGGGCTTGGTCGCACCGGCCGGGACGCCGCGCGACGTGGTTGCAAAGCTGAACCAGGCCTTCGTGACGGCGCTGCAATCGCCAGAAGCGAAGACCCGCTTCGCCGGATTGCTCGCAGAGCCTGTCCCAACCACTCCCGAGGAATTCGGCAGCTTCATGAAGAGCGAATTCATCAAGTATGAAAAGGTGGTGAAGTCATCCGGGGCGAAGGTGGACTGAGCCCACACCGGATCGTGCTGCTGAGCGTCCTACAATCCCTGTGGGAATCGTCCTACGGGGCCCTTTTGCGACAGGACGTAAGTTTGAATGTCCAAACAATACAAACGGGAGACGGAAGCCATGAAAGCCAGACGACTACTTTTCGCTGCCGTCGCCTGCATCGCGGGCAGCAGCTTTGCTCAGGCGCCTTCCGGCAATTCGTCCGCGCCCGAGGCCACCTCATCGCCGAGGTCACTCCTACCTGCCAAGGGAACGGGTTATGTCGGGCTCACCCTCGGTCGGTCGCGCTACTCCGTTTCCTGCGGGTCGACTTCATTCAACTGCGACAACACCGACAACGCTGTCGAGGTCATGGCCGGCAGCATGGTCGGAAATTTCTGGGGCGTTGAACTTGGTTATATCGACATGGGACGCATTGCTCGCGGGGGCGGCACCACGCGCGCGCAGGGCGTGAATTTCAGCCTCGTCGGGAAGTCGCCGCTGTGGCAATCGGTCGGCGTGTTCGGCAAGGTCGGAACGACTTATGGGAGGACCGAGACCTCGGCCGCTGCCACCAGCGCGCTCGCCACCGGATCAGGACGTGGATTCAGGCTGTCGTACGGTGCTGGTGTGAGCTACGACTTCACGCCGCAGCTGTCCGCGACGCTGGGAGTCGACAGCCACGACTTCCGCTTTGCCGGCGGTGGCAGGGACCCGGTCCGGTCGACCAGCCTGGGCCTGCAGTACAAATATTGAGCCTTGGGAGGCATCCCGGACGGCTTGGGCTGTCACTCCGACCCATGACCCATGACCCATGACCCGGGACCCCGGACCCGGCACCCAGCACATGCCGGCTCAATTTCGGCGTGGCAAAACTACTCGCCCAGGTACGCCGCGCGCACCTTCGGATCGCTGAGCATCTGCCTGGCATCACCACTCATGGTGATGAGGCCGGACTCCATCACGTAAGCACGGTTGGCGATCTGCAGCGCGCGGCTGGCGTTCTGCTCCACCAGCAGGATGGTGACACCCTGCTTGTAAACCTCCTGAACAACTTCGAAGATCTTGTCGACCATCAGCGGCGACAGCCCCATCGATGGCTCGTCCATCAGCAGCACCTTGGGCCGGCTCATGAGCGCGCGTCCCATCGCCAGCATCTGCTGTTCACCGCCCGACATTGTGCCGGCGAGCTGGTCCTTGCGTTCGCGCAGCCGGGGGAACGTGGTGAACACCTTCTCCATGTCGGCCGCGATCTCGGGCTTGTCATTGCGGATGTGCGCGCCCATCTGCAGGTTCTCGGTGATGGTCATCCGCGCGAAAACGCCGCGCCCTTCCGGCACCATCGCCAGGCCCAGCTTCACCAGATCCCAGGCACCCTTGCCGCGGATGCTCTGGCCGAGGTACTTGATCTCGCCGTCGACGAATGGCAGGCTGCCGGTGATTGCCTTCATCGTCGTCGTCTTGCCAGCCCCGTTGGAGCCGATCAGGGACACCAGTTCGCCCTCTCGCACCTCGAAGTCCACGCCCTTGACGGCCTGGATGCCGCCATAGGCGACCTTCAGTCCGCGCACTTCCAGAAGAATCTTTGCCATGTGGTTGCTCCGCCTAGTGCCCGCTGGTGCCAAGGTAGGCCTCGATCACCTTTTCGTTTTTCTGCACGTCCGCCGGCGAGCCTTCGGCGATCTGCTTGCCGTAATCGAGGACGGTCACCCGATCGCACAACCCCATCACCAGCTTGACGTCGTGCTCGATCAGCAGGATGGTGCGGTTGTCCTTGCGGATCTGGTCGATCAGCTGGCGCAGCAGCACTTTCTCGGTCGCGTTCATGCCGGCGGCGGGTTCATCCAGCGCGATCAGTTGCGGATCAGTGGCCAGCGCACGCGCGATCTCGAGCCGGCGCTGGTCGCCGTACGACAGTGTGCGCGCCTTGTAGTCGGCGAACTTGCCGATGCCGACGTAATCGAGCAACTCCTGCGCGCGTTTGGCGATTGCCAGTTCCTCCGACTTGAACCCCGGCGTGCGGAAGATGGCGCCGAGCAGGCCGGACTTGGTACGGATGTGGCGGCCGACCATCACGTTCTCAAGTGCGGTCATGTCTGAGAACAGGCGGATGTTCTGGAAGGTGCGGGCGATGCCGCCGAGGGCGATGCCGTCCGGGCTGCGGCGGCCCCGCCGCCAGACCACGAACGCCCCGAGGCTGCCGACCGCCAGCCCGGCGAGTGTGGCGATCAGCACGACCGTCTGGCCGCGTGCGGCCCGCGCGGCCACGGTCGCCACCTTCGCCTTCTCGGCATCGGTCCCACCGCCCGAGACCAGCTCATCCCGCTTGTGACGAGCGGCCTCCTCCGAAGGTAGCCGGGCCAGCACCTCGGCATCCCCGCCGGTCGGCCGGCCGTCCGCGCTGACTACCACCCACTGGCTGCCCCGCGGGGCCTTCTCCACCACCAGATCGCCCGCCAGGAACAGCTTCGCCCCGGCCACCGCCCCGCCGACCGACCAGCCGGCCGGCGACTGGTGCGGCCGCTTCACCGCCGCATACCAGAGTTGTTCGACGCCGACCGCGGCCAGGAAGGCCAGCAGCCCGCAGAACAGCCCGACGGCGGCGAACCCGGCGAACGCGCCAGTAGTCAGGGGCTTTTCGAGGGTGTGACCGGCGAACGTGACCTTGCCTGCGGTCGGCTGGTAAATGCCCGTTATGGCGTTGAACAGCGTGGTCTTGCCAGCCCCGTTCGGGCCGATCACTGAATAAATCTGGCCCGGCTCGACGGTCAGCGTGACATCACTCACGGCGGTGATGCCGCCGAACCGCATGGTCACGCCGTCCACTTTCAGCAGCGACACCGTCAGGCCCCCTTCCCGGCCGGCGTTTCCTCGCCCTCGTGCAACTCGGCCCGCACCCGGTTGGACGGCAACAGCCCCTCCGGCCGGAACCGCATGACCAGGATGAGTGCCAAGCCGAACAGGATCAGCCGGTAGCTGCTGAACGCCAGGAACGGGCTGCCGCCGGGGTTCAGATTCTGCTCCTGGATGGTGCGGTCCACCGCCGGGGCCAGGATGTTGTCGAACCCGAGGACCAGGAACACGCCCAGCAACACGCCCGCGCGGTTGCCGAGGCCGCCGAGGATCAGGCAACACAGCACGGTGATGGACCGCTGGAACGAGTACGTGTCCGGGTCGGCAGTGCTGCCCAGCCGCAAGGCGAACAGCCCGCCGGCCAGGCCGGCCAGGCCGCCGCCGAGGGCGAAGGCCATGAGCTTGAGCTTGGCCGTGTTCAGCCCCATACAGCCGGCGGCCAATTCGTCTTCCCGCAGGGCGACCCAGGCCCGGCCGAGGCGGCTGCGCTCGAGGTTGCGGAGCAGCACCAGCGTCAGGAACAGCACGCCGAGCGTCAGGTAGAAGAAGTACTGATAGTCGCGGGACCAGTCGCCCTGGAGGCCGGGCACGTCCGGCTGCGGGATGGGGTTCAGCCCCTTCGTGCCGTTGGTGATCTCTTCGAGGTTTCGCAGGGCGAACCGGGCCACCTCGCCAAAACCGAGAGTGACGAGGGCCAGGTAGTCGCCCCGCAGCCGCAGGAGTGGCGCGGCCGTCACGACGCTGACCAGTGCCGCCCCGGCCGCGGCGGCGAGGACGGCCACCAGGACGCCGCTGCCGGCAGGCAGGGCCGAGCCGAGTTTGAACGGGTACACCGGCACCAGCAGGATGCCGACCGTATACGCCCCGATGCCGAAGAAGGCGGCGATGCCCAGGTGCAGCAGGCCGGTGTACCCGACCACCACGTTCAGCCCGAGGGCCAGCACGGCCATGATGAACAGGGTGGTGAGTTCGGCCCCGAGCGTGCACTTGCACAGCTTGTCCGCCGCCTCGGCCAGACCGGGGATGAGCGGATACAGGGCAAGCAGCCCGACGGCGATCAGGTCGAGCGGCAACCGCCGCAGCGCGGTCATACTTTTTCCCTCGTCCGGGCGCCGAGCAGCCCGGTCGGGCGGAACACCAGAATCACAATAAGGATGGCGAACACGAGGGCTGAGGTCCAGCGCTCGCCGATGGTGGCACTGCCGACCGAGCGGATGAGTCCGATCAGCACCCCGCCGAGCACCGCCCCGGGGATGTTACCGATGCCGCCGAGTACCGCTGCGGTGAAGGCATACAGCCCGTTCTGGAACCCCACTTGGTACGAAATCGTGTTGACGTACAGGGCGTACACCACCGACGCCACACCCGCCAGCCCGCCACCGAGTACGAAGGTGGAGCCGATCACTCGGTCCACGTTGATGCCCATGAGCCGGGCGGCCGTCGGGTTTTGGGCGGTCGCCCGCATGGCCTTACCGAGCGACGTGTACCGCACGAACAAGGTCAGGGCGACCATGATTGGTAGGGTGATGCCCAGCACCATCGCGTCTTTGACGGTCAGGCGGTAGCCGGTCCCCTCGATCAGGTTACGGTCTGGCAGCAGGTTGGGGAAGTTGCGGTCGGCGGCGGCCGGCACCTTCTGGCCGTTCTCCGGCACCAGATAATTCCAGAACAGCCCGATACCCATGAACACGAAGCTGACACCGATGGCCGACACCAGTGGGGCCAGCTTGGGGGCGTTGCGGAGCGGCTTGTAAACGACGAAGTCCACCGCCCAGTTCAAACCGGCACAGAACACGGGCACCGTCAGGATCATGAGGACGAAGGCGACGACCAGCTTGCCGGTGCCGGCCTCGGCCAGCCCGCTGCCGGTCAGCCCGAGGGCGGCCAGCAGGGTGAGGGCGAAGAACGTGCCCAGCATGAACAGGTCGCCGTGGGCGAAATTGATCAGCTCGACGATGCCGTACACCATCGTGTACCCGAGGGCCACGAGGGCGAACAGCATCCCCATGCCCAGCCCGTCCAGCAGGGCCTGGCCGAGGTTCAGGCCCGAATCGGCGAACAGCATGGGCGGTCACTTCCCCAGGGCGTCGAGCTGGGCCACGAACTGGAAGTTGCCGTCCGCCACCGTGCTGCCGCTCATGGTCTTCGAGGTGGTGTCCCCGTTGGCGTCGAACGACCACTGGCCCAGCGCCCCGTCGAAGTCCTTGACGGCCAATGCCGCAGCCAGGATGGCGGCCCGGTCCTTTTTGCCGGCCTTCTCGATGGCGTGCACGGCCACCTTCCCGGCCTCGTACCCGTAGATGGCGTACCCTTCCGGGTCGCGGCCGTACTTGGCCTTGTACTTGTCCACGAACTCCTTGCCCTTGCCGGTCAGCTTGTCCGGCGGCAGGCCGCCGAAGGTGACGAACGCCTTGAGCGTCTTGAACAGGTCGGCCCCGGCGCTCTGGATGAACGCCAGCTCGTAGCACCCGTCCGGCACCATGAGCCTCACGTCCCCGAGGCCGGCCGCGACCATGTCCTTGGCGATCTGCCCGGCCTTCGTCTGGGACGTGCCGCCGAAGTAGACCAGGTCCGGCTTGTCCCCGGACTTGACTTTGCCCATCAGCCCCTTGAAGTCGTTCTGCTTGATGTCGATCGACTCCTGGTTGCCGACGACCGCCAGACCGATCTCGGCACACCGCTCTTTGAACAGTGTGGCGATGCCTTTGCCGTACACCTCGCTGTCGTCCAGCACCACCACCTTCTTAACGCCCATGCTCTTGGCCCAGTCGGCCCCGAGTGGCCCCTGGAGGTCATCGGCCGGCACCACCCGGGTGAAGTTCACCTTGCCCGTCGGCCGGTACACGTCCGGCTCGCCGGGGTCACCCTTGCCCGGCTTGGTCATGCCCGGCCATGTCACGGCCGGCGACACCATGAGCAGCCCGGCCTTGTTCAGAATGGGCATGGACATTTTGGCCGCACCGCTGTTGTACGGCCCGATGAGTACCATGCAGTCCGGGTCTTTCACTGCCGCGTCGGCGTTGGCCGTCTCCCGCTCCGGGGTCCACTTGCCCTCAGCCGCGGTGGCGTCGTCCAGGTCGGTGTACTCAATGGTGAACCCGCCGGCCTTCGACCCGACCTCCTCGAACGCCATCTTGATGCCGTTGACGATGGTATCCGTCTGACCTTTGGCACTGCCAGTGCGTGGCAGGGTCGAGAAAATCTTAATGACGCTCGACCCGCCGCCACCGGCGGACGTGCCACTCTTGTTCGAGCCGCTGGTACACCCGGGCAGCCCGAAGACGACGGCCGCGAGGGCGGCTGGTAACAGGCCGGCTAGCCGGCCGAGGCGTACGTACACAGTAGCAACCCCACGCAGTGGAAGTATGAAGCAGGCGGGTCGGGACGGAATGATCCTAAGTGCTGGCGGCGGCGGCGTCAACAAACTGCCGGCCGGGATTCGAGGAGGAGCGTCACCGGGCCGTCGTTCGTCAGCGCCACCCGCATGTCGGCCCTGAACCGCCCAGTGGCCACCGGCACCCCTAGCAGCCGCAGCCCGTCGGCGAACGCGACGACCAGCGGCTCGGCGTGTTCCGGCCTGGCGGCCCCGACGAAACTCGGCCGCCGGCCCTTCGCCGTGTCGGCGTACAGGGTGAAGTTGCTCACCACCAACACCCCGCCGCCGACCTGCTGCACGTCCCGGTTCATCTTGCCAGCGTCATCGGCGAAGGCTCGGAGGTGGGCCACCTTGTCGGCCAGGTGGGCGGCGTCGGCCGGCGTGTCCGCCGGGGCGACGCCGACCAGGGCCAGCCAGCCGGCGGCGACTTGGCCGACGGTTTCGCCGTCCACCGTCACGGACGCGGCCGACACGCGTTGGAGGACGACTCGCATCCGGCATGGTGTAGCATGGAGGGGCACCGCACGCCACCCACAGGAGCCGGCCGATGGGCATGGACAACTTCACCCCGGGCCAGCAGAAAATCATCAAGCGGTACTACGCCGCCGGGGAGACGATCCACCTCCAGCGGCTCGGCGAGCTGGTGACCGACCTGTACCTCACCGAAGGCAAGAAGCGGGCGAAGGTGTGGGAGAGCGTGGCGAACGTCATGCAAAAACTTGGTGTGCCGCAGAGCCGCATCGACCACATTGTCGCCCAGGGCAAACCCGAGCTGGTGGCCACTGTGGTAAAGGAACTCAGCGGCAAGTAGCCGCCCCCGAGCACGCCGCGCGAGTGATGTGTGACACGCACCCCTACGCCGCTCGCGCGGCGTGTTCGGGAGGCGGGTCACTGTCGCGTGGTGATGTACCCCCGCAGGCCGCCGCCGGCGGCGGCTACCGCCCCCCGCAGCGCCCCGAACTCCGGCCGGTCCAGGTCGTGTTGTCGCGTCACCAAGTAGACGCCGTCGGCGGTGGTTGCCATCGCGGTGCGGTCGTCGAACTCGGTCCACACGCCGCAGTCCACGAGCACCCAGTCGAACCACTGGCGCAATTGGGCCAGCAGCCGCGGCAGGTCGGCGGCCATCTGAGCGACGGTAATCGCGGACGGGCTACCCGCGGCGAGGACATGCAGGTTGGTGATCGGCGTCGGCTGCACGGCCCAGGCCAGCGGCACCGTCTGGCCCAGCACCTCGGCCAGCCCGGGCGTGTCGGTCGCCCCGAACCGCCGGGCCGCCCCGGGTCGCACCAGGTTGGCATCGACCACCAGCACCCGCGGCGCCCCCTCCTGGGCCAGCGCGACGGCCGAGTTCATCAACACCGTGCTGGTGCCGGCCACCGGCAGAGCGGCCGTGAACAGCAGGGTCCGCGGCCCGGCGTCGGCGAACGGCTTCTTGAGGTCGGCCACGACCGCCCGGTACTCGCCGGACACCGGGTGATCGGGGAAGTGGTACGTCACCAACTCTGGGGCCAGGCCGGACGGCAGGAGCCGGAGGGTGGCCGCCGGGAACTGGTGAAACGACACCGACAGCACCCGCGGGTCCGGCGACAGGCTGACGCGGGGGGCGTCCGGCAGCCGTGGCGATACCGGCGTCAGGTCGCTGGTCGCCGGCTGTGGGGCCAAGCGGGCGACCGGCCGGGGCGCCACGACGGACGTGAGCACGCCGTCCGGTCCGCCGACCTCGACGAACGGCACGTCCTCGGCCGCCGGGGCGACGGCCGCCGGCCGGCCGGACTCGGCGGCGTCCCGCTGCTCGGTGATGACCCGAAACATCCGCCCCATTACCAGCCCCCTTGCGTCGTCAGGCGGACTTCCGCTTGCGGGTCCGCCGCACCGCCGGCTTGGCCGGCAGCGGCAGCACCCCCGGCCCCAACTCGTGGCTTGTCGCCGGGTCGTACAGCCCGAGCCGGGTGACGGCCTCCAGCGCCGCCTCGGCATCCACCGCGTCGGCCTCGGCCTCGTCGGCCAGGGCGAACGCGAGCGCCGCCGCCTGGCCGAGCAGGCGGGGCGAGCCGCGGGCGTGTTCGGCCAGCAGGCCCGCCGCCTCGTCGTCGATCAGCTCGTCCGCCTCGCCGCCAGCGGCTTCCAGTTGCCCGCGGACGAGCCGCACCGAGTCCTCGCCGTCGAGCGGCTCCAGCCGGCTTCTCGCCCCGAGCCGGTCGGCCACGGCCGCCAGCCCGGCCCCGCCGAGCCGTGCCCGCAGCACCGGCTGTGCCACCAGCAGCACGAACACCGCCGGCGCCCCCGGCCCGGCCAGGTTGCCGAGCAGCCGCACTTCTTCGATCGCGTCGTCAGACAGATGTTGCGCCTCGTCCAGCACGACCACCGTCGGCTTGCCGGCCGCCAGCCCGGCCAGTAGCCGGTCCGTCACCGCCAGCCGGAGTTCGGTTTCGCTCAGCCCGCGGTACTCGGCCCCGAGGTCGAACAGGATCGCCTGGAACAAATCTCCCGGCCGGGCGAATCGGGCGGCCGGCACCACCAGGCACGAGTGCGAGTCCGCCAGGTCGCTGACGACCCGCAGGGCGACGAACGACTTGCCACTGCCCGACCCGCCGTCCACCAGCGCCAGCCCGGCCCCACCGGCGTGCGCCCGCCGGACTGCCGTGGCAGCCGCTTCGTGTGTGGCCAGCGGCACATACGACCGCACGTCCGGCGAAGCCGGGAACGGCGGGCGGCGCAGGCCGAAGCGTGCCAGGTTCATGCCGACGTTCCCCCACGACCTCGCTGCCTCAGTCAACTATCGGCGTCCGAGCCGGGCAGACTTGACCGGCGGATGCGGCGATGCCGCCTACGGTTCCGAAATCCGCGGCGGTTCGGCATCAGAATTTGACTTGCGGTGGCCGCGGCGAAGTCGCTATACCGTGTTGACCCGAAGGCACACCATTGAGCACACACCACCGCACCCGTGCTGCACGGAGGCAGCCGACTATGAGCAGGACGCTCCCATTCTTGAACGCCTGCTGGGCGGCGGCTCGCGCCGCCGACACGGCCGGCGACCGGACCACCGCCTTGAAGCGGGTGGCCCCGCTGCTGGCCGACCCGGCCTGCCCGCCGGTGCTGCTGCGGTCGGCCCACCGGCTGGCCGCCCGCACGCACATCGCCGCCGGCCGGTTTGCCGCCGGCCGCAAGCACCTGCGGGCCGTCTGTCAGCAGGCCTCGCTGGACGCCACCGCCCAGTACGACTTGGGCCGGGCGTTCGAGGACGACCCCTACGGCTGTGACCACCGGGCGGCCGTCCGCTTCAAGCAGGCGGCCGGCCTGCGACCGACCGACGGCCGGTTCCACGCCGCCTACGGCCGGGCGCTGGTCCGGATCGGCCGCAAGAACGCCGGCGTCAAGGAACTGTTGGCCGCCGTGGAAGTGGCCCCGGCCGACTCGGTGGTGCTGACGGTCGTGTTGGACGGGCTGGTGGCCGCCGGCAAGCCGCGGACCGCCCAGCGGCTGCTGGACCGGGCCGCCTTCCTGGCCCCGACCAGCAACGAGATTCGTCGGCTGCGGGAGCGGGCGCGGTTCGCCGTTGCCGGCGGGCGGGCTGCTCGACCCGATCTGCCGGCCGGCCGGCCGAAGCTGCTCCTGTTCACCCCGGCCCCAACACGCCGGCCGCTGCGAGTGGTCGGCGACACGGCGGTGCGGGTTGACGCCGGCTCCCGCCAGGGGCCGCATTTCGCCCGGCTGAAGGCCCACCGCGGGTACAACTGACCGGCTGGGTTCGTAGGGTGGTGCCGAGTTTTCGAGGCCCACCGTCGGGTGGCTGGCGGCGAATTGTGGGCCTCGAAGACTCGGCACCACCCTACGAAAGCCGTACCACCTCAGCGGCCGGCGGGTTCAGTCCGCCGGCGTCGGCGATGAACAGACAGCCAGCGTTCGCCGTCCGCTCCGGCATCCCTTCGACGGCCGTGGTCAGGATGAGCTTCAGCCCGTCCGGCCGTCGCACCAGTAGCGGGCACGTCACCCGCGGCGAGCCGGGCGTTCGCCACTCGTCCAGCCGCTCGCCGGTGAGCAGGTCGAACCGCACCGCCCGGCCGAACTCCGCCGGCTCCGGGTGATAAAACGCCACGATCACCGTCCCGTCGCCGGCGTCCACCATGCCGTCCGGGAAGCCCGGCTCGGCCGACAGGTCAAGTGGCCGTGGCACCGGCCCGTCTGTGCCGGGCGGCGGAAGGAAGTCGATCCGCCGCTTCGGAGTGTCGATGTCGGCAACCCGGTCCGGCAACCACACCTTGCCGTTCGAGCACGTCATGCCGTCGGCAAAGGTCGTGAGCCGGCCGTCAGTCAGTCGGAACTCATACAGGTGAGCAATCGGTTCAGCGAAGTTCACGTCCTTCGTCCCGAACATTATCGCCCGGCCCCGTGGGGCCACTTCCCCGTCGTTGATGATCGTCCGTGGGTCGGCGTCCGGGATGGTGGCCAGCACCTCCGTCGCCCCGGTCAGCGGGTTGAACAGCAGCAGCCGCTTGCCGGCCCCGACCAGCAGGGTGTCCGGGCGGTTGGTCGGGACGAAAAAGCCGGGGCGGTCGGGCCGGTCGAACCGCCGTACCTCGCCGGTGTCCCAGAACCGGGCGAAGATCGCCCCCCGCTTGCTGTCGGCGGCCGTCTGGATGTTTACCCAGGCGACGGCCTCCCGGCCGGCAAGCGTCACCGCCCGCGGCCCCTCCGGCAGGAAGCGGTCCTCGTCGCGGTCGGGGGTCAGCCACACGGTTGCGTCGCGGGTCATCGGTCGGGCCTTGTGGGTCGTGAGCTAGAGTAGGCGCATGACCGGCCGCCTCACCCTCGCCGCCTTGGCCGTCGTCCTCGGCTGGGTCACGCTCACCCGCCCGTACGACAACGGCCCGCCGATCCGGTCGGACGGTCTCGGCTACCACCTGTGGACATACGCCCTGCTCCGCGGCGACCTGAACTTCGCCTGTTACCGGGAGGCATACGCGGACGCCGACTGCTTCGTGCCGGGCGACCCGGCCCGCGGCTTCTGGCACAACAAGTACGCCCCGGGCGTGGCCCTCGTGCGGCTGCCGGTGATGGCGTTCCTGGCCGACCGCACAGCGGCGTGCCGGCCGTCAGCGACGCCGAGCACTGGGCGGTCTTGGCCCTCGGGGCCGTCACCCTGCTGCTGACCGGGTGGGTCAACTTCCGCACCTGCCGCCGGCTCGGGCTGCTGGACTGGGCCGGCCCGACGGCGTTCGTGGCCCTCACCTTCGGCACCGGCCTGTTCCACTTCGCCTCCTACGACGCCGGGTTCAGCCACGTTTACTCGGCCCTCGGGCTGGCGATCTTGCTCGACCGCTTCGTGGCCGGCCGGGTCGGCGTCGGGACGGCCGCGGTCGTCGTCCTGCTGGTGCTGGTGCGGAACACCAACGTCCTGGCTGTCGCGGCGCTGACGCTCGGCCACTTCGCCCGCCGCCGGTCGTGGCGCGACCTCCTGGTGGTGGTCCTCGCCGGGGCGGTCGGGTGCGGCGTCCAACTCGGCCTGAACGCCCACGCCCACGGCCGGCTGGTGCTGTCGAGCTATGGCGGCGAACGCTTCCTGCTCGACCGACCGATGGCCCTCAGCGTGCTGTTCTCGGCCAAAAAAGGGCTATTCGCTTACTACCCGGTGCTGGCCGTGGTGCTGGCCGGAGGGCTACTCGACCGCCGCACCCGGCCGGCGACCGCCCTGTACGCCGGACTGCTGCTGGCGTTCGCTGGCGTGTACGGCTGCTGGCACTCGTGGTGGCTGGGCGGCGGGTTCGGCCACCGCGGATTCGTGGAACTGGTGCCGCTGGCGGTGCCGCTGTTCGCCGCCGTCCTGGCCGACGCCGGCCGGATGCGGCGGGCGGTGCTGCTGACCGCCACTGGGCTTTGTCTGCTGCTGACACTCCGGCTGATGGCCGGCTACTGGCGGGGCGACCTGCCGTTCGAGGACGTGACCCCGGACTGCTACCGGGCGGTCCTCGTCAACCGATAAGCCATAGTCCAGCCCTCACAGTTCCTTGACGCTGGTCAACCGGGATGCACACTCGGCGACCGACTCTTCGGGCGCAGCGGTTCCGTTTCATCGTCACCGGGTCGACGTGACTCGGCGCTAGCCGTTTTGGGAAGCTGCACTCATCACAGCCCCACCGCAGTGGTGGCGATCAATCCCCACCCCCGGCACGCCGGCTAGCTGAATGGGCGACGCGACCCACCTCCTGCTCGCCGCGGAGGCCGGTGACGCCCAGGCCGCCGGGCGGCTGTTGCCACTCGTCTACGACGAGCTACGCACCATCGCCGCCGCCCAGGTGGCTGCCGAGCAGCCGGGCCGGGCACTCACCCCCACCGCCCTCGTCCACAAGGCCTACCTGCGGCTGGCCGGCGGCCAGCGGTACGACGGCCGCCCACACTTCTTCGCCGCCGCCGGCGAGGCCATACGGCGGATTCTGGTCGAGGCCGCCCGCCGACGCCTGGCCCTGAAGCGGGGCGGGCCGGCCGGGCGGGAGCCGGTCGAACTGGGCGGCCTCGCCGCCCTCGCCCCGGACGAGCAGGTGGTCGCCGTCCACGACGCCCTGGACGCGCTGGCCGGCATCGACCCCGAGGCGGCCGCCCTGGTCAAGCTCCGCTTTTTCGCCGGAATGACGACGACCGAGGCCGCCGCCGCCCTCGGCCTGTCCGTCCGCTCCGCCCACGACCTGTGGGCCTTCGCCCGGTCGTGGCTCCGCCGCGCCCTGCGGCCCGACTGAATCCGGCAACGGGCGGAAAAAGTTTGCCGACTCCGGCGGCGGTTGACGCATGACACCCGGGGGACTGATCGGATACCGTAGGGAGACCGCAGTAACCGACCGCGAGCTGTTCGTCGCCGCCCTGCACCGGGACGCGGCCGGCCCCGCCGCCTTCCTGGCTGCCGCCTGCCCCGACCCGGCCCGGCGGGAGCGGGTGAAGGCGCTGCTGGGCGAGTGCGAGCGGCTGGGCGGGTTCCTCGAACCGCCGGCGGCGGCCGTGCCGACCTTCGACCACCCGCCCGGCCCCGACCCGGAGGCGACGACCGACCACCTGAGCCAGGCCCCGGGCACGGTGATCGCCGGCCGGTACAAGCTGGTGGAGGAGGGCGGCGAGGGCGGCACGGGGACGGTGTGGGTGGCCTTGCAGACCGACCCGGTCAAGCGGGTCGTGGCGGTCAAGCGCATCGAGGCCGGAATGGACTCGTGGGCGGTGCTGGCCCGGTTCGAGGCCGAGCGGCAGGCGCTGGCCCTGATGGACCACCCGAACATCGCCCGCATCCTCGACGGCGGGCTGCACGCGGGCCGGCCGTACTTCGTCATGGAGCTGGTCAAAGGGGTGCCCATCACCCGCTACTGCGACACCCGCAGGCTCACCCCGCGGCAGCGGCTGGAGCTGTTCGTGCCGGTCTGCCAGGCCATCCAGCACGCCCACCAGAAGGGCGTCATCCACCGGGGCATCAAGCCGTCGAACGTGCTGGTAGCCCTGTACGACGACAAGCCCGTGCCCAAGGTGATCGACTTCGGCATCGCCGAGACGGCCGGCCAGACGCTCACCGACAAGACGCTCATGACCGGGTTCGGGGCGGTGGTCGGCACCCCGGAGTACATGTCGCCCGAGCAGGCCAGCCTGAACAACCTGGACATCGACACCCGCTCTGACGTGTATTCGCTCGGGGCGCTGCTACACGAGCTGCTGGCCGGCAGCCCGCCGTTCCGGGCGTCCGAACTGGCGGTCGTGCTGCTGAAACTGCTACGGGTGGTGCGGGAGGTGGAGCCGCCCCGGCCGAGCACCAAGCTGAGCACGGCCCACGGGCTGGCAAGCATCTCTGCGAACCGGGGGATGGAGCCGCGGCGTCTGGCCGGGCTGCTCCACAACGAACTCGACTGGATCGTCATGCGGTCGCTGGAGAAGGACCGGGTACGGCGGTACGAGACGGTGAACGGGCTGGCGGCCGACGTGCGGCGGTACCTGGCCGGGGAGGCCGTGCAGGCACACCCGCCGACGGCAGGGTACTGGCTGCGGAAGGCATACCGCAAGAACCGGGCGGCGGTGCGGGTGGCGATCGCGTTTTTCGGGCTGGCGGTCGGCGCGGCGTTTGTCGGGGTATATCTGGCCTTGCGCGACGGCTGCCGAGCGGGTGGCTGAGGAGAAGAGGGGCGAGGCCGAGGCGAGCGCCAAGGAAGCGAAGGTTAGCGCCGATCTATTCTGAATTGTGGCAGATTAAAATATGCATGCACGTGTTGAATGCAATATTCGGAGTCTGAGTTTGCAGGTGGATCTCGATTTAGAAGCTTTAACCTTACCGGAGGAGGCGGAGCCCGCACAGGCGAATGCAGGCGCGGGTGAGGACGCCCTGGTGGGTGTCCGCCCGCGTCTCGTACCGCACCTTCCGCCGGCGGTTCCGGTGGACCTGGGCGACCGTCCGCTCGACCACCCGGCGGTGCTCCCGGGGGCCGCCCCCGTGCGGCGCGCCGGGGCGGGCGAGCCGGGGCCGGATGCCGAGCCGGCGGAGGACGCCCGCGTGACCGGCCGACCGATCCGCCCGGTCCCCGAGCAGTGGCCGGGGGCGGCGGCCGGGTGGCCCGTGGCCCGGCCGCGGGCG
>JAYVUZ010000019.1:0-5087 GCA_043787415.1 Fimbriiglobus sp.
TCTTCGAGGCCCACCGCCAGCGACCTACCCCCGCACGGTGGGCCTCGAAGACTCGGCACCACCCTACGAAAGCCGGTCACGTACCCGCCAGCCCCCGCAGCGTCAGCCAGGCGGTCAGCCGCTCGGGCCAGCCGGCCACGTATGGCTCGGCCCCGATCTTGTGCTCCGGCAGACCGTTCCCCAGCCCGACCCCGTGCCGCCCCTTCTGGTACAGGTGCAGCTCGCACGGCACCCCGTGCTGCTTGAGCGCCAGCGCGAACCGCAGGGCGTTCTCCGGCGGCACGGCCGTGTCCTCGTCGGTGTGAAAAATGAAGGTGGGCGGCGTCCGCCGGGTGACGTGCTTCTCGTTGCTGAAGAAGGTGAGCTGGTCGCGGGTCGGCTTGTCCCCGACTAGCGCCTTGATGCTCCCGCCGTGCGTCACCTTCGGGTCGGTGGTGACCACCGGATAGCCGAGCACCAGGAAGTCCGGCCGGCTGGTCTGCTTGGCCACCGGGTCGGTGGCGGCCGGGTCACCGTCAGTGGTGTGGGTGGCGGCGGTGCTGGCCAGGTGGCCGCCGGCCGAGAAGCCGACCAGCCCGACCGTCGTCGCCCCCTGCTGGCGGGCCGTCTGGATGGCCCGCTGGGCGTCCCGCAGCGGCGCCTTGCCGAGCGGGCCGGGCCGGCCCTTGGTGGCGATGCGGTACTTCAGCACGTAGGCGGTGAACCCGAGCTTGGCGAACAGCTCGGCCACCTGCTTGCCCTCGTGGTCGCTGGCCAGGAAGCCGTACCCGCCGCCCGGGCAGATGACCACCGCCCGGCCGGTGCCGGCCGTGGCCGGCGGGAAGGCGGTGACGGCCGGCACGTCGTCGGCCGACTGGCCGACGGCCAGCGGCACCGAACCGGCCGGCCAGAGGGGCGTTTCCGGCGGCGACTGGGCGAGTGCCAGGGTGAGCAGGGCGAGGGCAGTCATCGGGCGGCTCCGGGGAGATGGGCCTTGGGCAAGCGGGGCGGGGTGATATACTACGTTTGTTTGCCGGCCGTCGGCGACGCCTGGGGGCGAACTGGTTTCGACCGGGCAAGTGGACGGGCCGTGTGGCGTGCCGAGGTTGATCGGTTGGCCTCGTAAAAAACCGATCACACAACAACTGCCGAAACGCAGTTCTCTCTCGCGGCGTAACTGCCGTGAGCCATCCCCACTCCTCTAGCCGGAGGGTGGGTGGGATGGTAGCCAAATCCGGATCGCGGGCGCCCGAGGGGCTGGGCAACCAGTCCCGACTCGGTGGCGGTGCCTGCTAAAAAAACTGACCGATAGCGACACACCCACCCTGCTGACCGGAGGGGTGTGGAGCGAACAGGCGGTCGCCGCGAGGTGGGCCGTCGGAGTTGATCAGCTACGCACGTAGATGCCGGTCGGTTCGTGCCACGGGACGCGGGTTCGATTCCCGCCGCCTCCAATTTCACAAGGGCTTGCGATTCGTCGCAAGCCCTTGTTTTTTCAGTGGTTACGCATTTTCCCTCTCCCCTCCGGATCGCTATTCCAGGCGTTGTATCCGATTTTTCGCCATTTCGTATCCGATTTGGTAGAATCGGGTACGCACATAAGACCCCTCATTCATGAGGATTCGCTCCCAGTGCTGGAGGCGCCGCCGTGGCTCACAAGGTCAAAGAACTCGGCACGGACCCACGGGGGAATTACGTCCGCAACCTCGGCTGGAAACTGACCGGAACCGGCGGTCGGGTGCAGCAGCGGTACTACTTGGGCAAAGACCCGGACGAGGCCCGCCGCCGCAACGCCCGGCTGGAAGAATTGTGGGCCGTCGTCGAGGGCGAGGCCGACCCCCCCCAGTCGGCGATCTGGACCAGCACGACTTTGCAGATCGGCATGGCGGTCGGGCGGGGCGGGGCGGTCTGCCACCTCGCCCCGCCCCTGCCGCTCGGCGGCGACGACGACTTCCGGGCCTACGCCTACCTGGTCGAGCGGTACGCCAAGAAGTACCGGATGATCGCCGTCCTCCCCGCCGACGCCGAGGCGTACCAGCGGGGCAAGGGGATCGGCGACGAGCGGAAACGGGAGGTCGTGCGGATCGGCCGGGACGTGTTCGGCGAGGCCGACGTGCTGGAAGCCGAAACCCGCACCCTCCACGAAGCGATCGACGACTACATCGCCAACATCAAGGCGACGTTTTTGGACGTGGAAACGAGGGCCGTGACCGGCTGGGGAAACACCCAGGTCAAGGAGGCCAAGCGGCTCAAACAGAGGCACGAGGACACACCCCTGTCCCGGCTCGACCTGACGGCCATCGAGGGCATGGTGACACTCTGGCGGAACCGCCCGGCTTCCCGAAAGAGCGGAAACCCGATCCGGGTCAAGACCGCCGAGGGCCACATCAAGCGGCTGAAGAATTTTTTGCGGTGGCTCCACCGCCAAGACAAGTACCGCTGGCGGATGCCCCCCGAGGTCGAGCGGCTGGCGGTCAAGGTCCGGGAAACCGACCGGGAGACGCAGCAGCGGGCGAGGCCGCAACAGGTGGAGACTTACGACGTGGCCGAACTCGCCACGCTTTACAAGTACGCCCTCCCCTTCGAGCGGGTGTACCTCCTGCTCGGAATGAACTGCGGGTTCTCCATCGCCGAGTTCGGCACGCTGCGGCTGAACCAGATTTTTCTGCGGCAGAGGCACGGCTACGACGCCTTGCTGGAGTACGCAAGCACACCGGAACAGTCGTGGATCAAGCGGGTCCGCATCAAAACCAAGGTGTACGGCGAATTCCTGCTCTGGCCGGAGACGGTGGAGGCCGTCGAGTGGGCCATCGACCGCCGCCGCAAGCAGCCGGGGTTCGGGGAAGACGCACTGCTTTGCCTGACCGAGCGGGGGTTGCCGTTCGTCGGCCAGACGGAGGGCGGGAACAACAGCACCCGCCTCTCGAAGCACTGGTACGGGGGGCTGCTCGACCGGGTGCGCAAGGACCACCCCGACTTCAAGCGGCTGTCGCCGAAGTGCCTCCGCAAAACCTCCGGGAACATGGTCCGGGGAATCGCCGGGGGGGAAATCATGGCCGTATTTCACTGCCGGGGTCAAGCGGTCAAGACCGACGATTTGGCCGACGTGTACAGCAATCGTCCGTTCGGGAAGGTTTTCCGAGCCATCGAGGAGATGCAGGGTAGGCTGGGGCCGATGTTCGAGGCCGTCCAAGGCGAGCGATTCCCACGGGGGGCCAAGAAGGGCGGGCCGAACATCAGCTTGGGGAAAATCGAACGGATTCAGGCACTTCACGCCGCAGGCAAGCGGGTGTGCGAGATCGTGAGGGAGGTTGGGGTGTCGGAAACCACGGTTTACAGGCACATCAATGGGTCGGCGGGGCGAAAAACGTGATTCCCATAAGTGCCAAGTAACACTTCGTACCTTCGTGCCGTCACGGGCTATGGTTCGGACCTGTCTGGACGAACAACGCCCGGCCCGGACGGGATCGGTGGAGGGAGAAGGCGAAATTCGGCGTCAGTCGGCCCTTGTGGGCGTTCCTCGCTCTCTCCTACAAGAATTGACGACCCATCCCGCCCTTCCTGAGCTTGACACCCACTTTGACGTGCCGCCCGCCCCGTGGCCGGGGAAGCTCGACCACTTTCGGGTCGGGCGGCTTGATCGCCTTGGTGGCGACGTACTGCTCGACCCACTCTCGAAGAGTCCGCAACCACCGACCGTCCTTGATGGTCCTGATCCTGCCGTCGAGCATCCGGTCCCTGGCCTTGGAGTACGAGCATCGAAGAAGTCGGGCGACTTACCGGATCGTCATGAAGTCCTCGCCAGCAGGACGCCCAGGGATGGCGGCGTACCAGTCTGCCAGCCACGCATCGACTTGGGCCTCCAGGAACAACGGCTCGCCCCGGTCGTATTCACGAGCTCATCCCGCAGCAGTCCATATTCGATCATCGGCGTCTCCAGCTACAGGCGAGGACATAGCCCAGGATGGCGTGTCCCGAAAGTGATGTCCCACCGTCGCCGAGTTTGCATTAGTTGCACTTGTTGCATGACCGAGTGTATTTACAAGTACAAAGCCGCCTGCAACTACTGCAACTCTCGTCTGCCAGCCACGCATCGACTTGGGCCTCCGGGAACAGCGGCTCGCCCCGGTCGTATTCACGAGTTCATCCCGCAGCAGTCCATATTCGATCATCGGCGTCTCCAGCTACAGGCGAGGACATAGCCCAGGATGGCGTGTCCCGAAAGTGATGTCCCGCCGTCGCCGAGTTTGCATTAGTTGCATTAGTTGCACGACCGAGTGTATTTACAAGTACAAAGCCGCCTGCAACTACTGCAACTCTCGCAACAGGCGGTAGTAAGTGTCCCGGCTCTTGCCCGTCCGCTTCTTCCACTCATGGACACGCTCCCCCTTGGTGAGCTTCGATTTGGAAAGCTCCAATGCGATGTTCATGTCTCGCTTGGATTCCTCACAGCGATTCACAGGCGGCTCCACCTTGCCGGTCAACTGCGAACGGATCAAATCCTGCCACGACGACGAAATCTTGTTGCCCAGCTTCATGACGCCCAGGCGGTCGTCGAAGGCACGGACCAGGATGCGAATGTCGTAAAGGCCATCGGCGGGGTACTCGGACAGGAAGTATTCCAACACCTCGGCGCACAGTGCCGAGGACAACACCCCCTTGTCCGTGCGGTATTCCTTCTGGCTGATCTCCTTCATCAGCGCAACGAGTTCCTGACGGGTCACAGCGAGATGAAGCGTTGGAATGCGGGTCGCCAGCGCCCGAAGCTCCGGGATGTTGAGCAAGGGGCGGTTCCCTGTGAAGATGATCTGGCCCTCGAACTGGACCGTCCGCTCGGTGGGATGGATGCCGTATGTTACGAAGCGCTGCTGCTTCCCGCACTTGTCCTTTTGGCCCCACAAGGCGCTGCGGAGCAAGTTCATGTTGGTCCGGTCGTTGAAGATGTTCTCAACATCTTCAACGACGTGGACCTCTTTCGGGTGCTTCTCCAGGCTTTGAAAGAAGGCCGGAGCCGAGAGCCGGGTGTTGTGCAGGACGAACGGCTTCTTCATTTCCGTCAGCGTGGTGATGACCCCGAAGCTCTTGCCGATGCCGCCCTCGCCCCAAAT
>JAYVUZ010000020.1:0-67499 GCA_043787415.1 Fimbriiglobus sp.
GGTGCCATCCGTCAGGTCGGTCAGCCGGGTCTTGCTGTTGCGGTAGAACACGCCGTGGAACCGCCCCTTGTCGTCCCCGGTCGTCACCTCCGTCTCGTCCCCGCCGACAAACGCCGCATAGCTGGCCGGGGCCGCCTGCACCTTCGCCCCGGTGTTAGTCAGCAGATCGCTGCCGCCCGGCCCCTTGACTTGGAACGGCAGGGTCTGGAGGTCGGCCGGGCACAGGTAGCCCTTCACCACCTGGGCCAGTACCGGCGAGTCCTTGAGCACGGCGTTCAAGTTCGGTGCGGAGCGGAACAGCGGCTCTTGCTCCAGGTACGGCAGGGCAAAGAAGCCCCACCCCCACCCGGGGGCCACGTCCCCGCCGGGGGCGGCGGTGGCGACGAACCCCGGCGGGAAGTTGCCCTGGGCGTCGTGGTGGCTGTGCAGGGCTAGTCCGATCTGCTTGAGGTTGTTCTGGCACTGCGTGCGGGCGGCCGCCCCCCGGACTTTCTGGACAGCCGGCAGCAACAGTCCGATGAGGATCGCAAGGATGGCGATCACCACCAGCAGTTCGATCAGGGTGAAGCCGGCACGGCGAGGACACATCTGGCACTCCGGTCGGGGGCGACATCAGACGAATATGGCATCGGGTGGGTCGGAAGCCGCGTCAAGTCACCCGGCCGGCCGGCCGCTCATGCCGACGGCCGCTCGCACCACTTCCAGCGTCTTCCGCACCTCGTCCCGCGCACGGCGGGCGCCGTCGGCCAGTACCGCCTCGACGGCCGCCGGGTCAGCGGCGAGTTGCTTCCGACGCTCCCGGGCCGGGCCGAAGTAAACATCCAGCTTCGCCAGCAGCAACCCCTTGGCGTCGCCGTAGCCGAACGGCCGGCCGTTGCGGTCGCCCGCGTTCAACAGCGGTTGTCGAAACTGGTCGGCCAGTGCGTCCACTTCGGCCGCACTGGCGAACAGTTTGTACAGCTCGAACACCGTGTTCCCCTCCGGCGTCTTCGGCTCGTCCACCGGCGTTGAGTCGGTCTTGATCCCCATGACCTGCGACTTGAGGGCCTTGCCCTCGGCGAACAGCTCGATGGTGTTGCCGTAGGACTTGCTCATCTTCCGGCCGTCGGTGCCGGGGACGACCGCCGCCCCCGCCCCGAGCATCTCCCTCGGCATCGGGAACGTCTCGCCGAACTGGCCGTTGAAGTAGCCGGCCATGTCGCGGGTCATTTCGAGGTGCTGCACCTGGTCCCGGCCCACCGGCACCACGTCGGCCCGGACGCTCAGGATGTCGGCAGCCATCAGCACCGGGTAGGTGAACAGCCCGACGCTCGGGCTGATGCCCTGGGCCACCTTGTCCTTGAACGAGTGCGCCCGCTCCAACAGCCCCATGCCGGTGACGCTGGCCAGGAACCAGGCGAGTTCGCACACCTCCGGCACGTCGCTCTGGCGGTAGAACGTGGCCTTCGCCGGGTCGAGGCCGAGGGCCAGGTAGTCGAGGGCCACGTCGCGGACGTTCTCGGCCAGCACGTCCTTCGCCGGCCGGTTGGCCTTCGCGGCGGCTTCGGGCAGGGTGGTCAGGGCGTGGTAGTCGGCGATGAAGTAAAAGCCCTCGCCCTGGTCTTGCAGGGCGATGTTCTGCCGCATGGCCCCGAGGTAGTTGCCCAGGTGCAGCCGGCCGGACGGCTGGACCCCGCTCAGGATGCGCTTCGGCCGGGCGGTCATGGGTTCCCCTTGAGGTCTCGACGCTCTGCGGGTAACTGTACGCGGATGAACGCCCTCGCCGAGGAGCCGCTGACCGCCGTGCCGGTGTCGGCGGAACGCCGGGCGACGATCCTGCTGGACGCGTTGCGTTCGGCGGCGGGCGGCGGCGAACACCGCCTGTTCCGCGGCGGCAAGCTGCCGGGCCTGTTCGCCAGCCGCTCCGGGCCGACGGCCGACGTGGCAGTGACGGCCCTGGCCGACGGGCTGTTGGAGGCCGTCCGCACCGAGGTCCGCGGCAAGGTGGTGACGGAGTGGGTGCGGCTCACGCCGAAGGGCGTCCGCCACCTGCACGCCACCGACTCGCCGCAGGCGGTGGCCCGGGAGCTGACCGCCGCCGTCATCGCCGCTCGGGCCGAGGTGGTGGCCCTGACGGCTCGCTTGGATGCGTTGACGGCCCGGCTCGAAGCCACCCAGCGGCGGGCCGACCTGTCCGGGCTGACCGACCGCGTCGCCTGGGCGGACGCCGCGCTGCTGCATCTGGACGCCCGGCCCGGGGCGGCGTGTCCGCTCGCCGAGTTGTTCCATGCCGTCGCGGACGGCCGTCCCGACCTGACCCTCGCCGACTTCCATGCCGGACTGCAACGGCTCGCCGACGTTCGCGCCGTCCGGTTGTCCGCCGACGGCCCGCCGGGCGACCCGGAGTATGCGGTACTAGTTGGGGCGACCGCCTGCCACGCCGTCAGCCGCTGACGGGAATCCGGTTGCCGGTTGCCGGTCAGGTGCGATAGGCTGACACGCACGCGTTTGCCTTCCGGGTCTGCACCTCGATGAGCACCGTATTCGCCATCGCCGCCCTTGGGCTGTCCGCGGCCCCGGTCGTGGACTTCGCCCGGGACGTGCTGCCGATCCTGTCCGACAAGTGCTTCCACTGCCACGGCCCGGACCCGGCCACCCGCCGCGGCGGCTACCGCCTCGACACCCAAGACGGGACCTTCGCCAAGAAGAAGGGCGAGGCCCGACTGATCCCCGGCGACTCCGCCGCCAGCGACTTGGTGGCCCGGGTGCTGAGTACCGACGCGGGCGACCAGATGCCACCGCCGGACAGCAACCGCAGCCTGACCGCCGAACAAAAAGCGACGCTCGAGAGGTGGGTAAACGAAGGGGCCAAGTGGGGCGTCCATTGGGCGTTCGCCCCGCTGCCGGTGACGGTGCCGGTACCGGGTGCTGGCAACCCCATCGACGCCTTCGTGCGGGACCGGCTGGGCCGCGAGAAGCTGACCGCCTCGCCACCGGCGAACCGCGAGACCTGGCTGCGACGGGTGACGCTCGACCTGACCGGCCTGCCGCCGACGCTCGCCGAACTCGACCGCTTACTGGCCGACCGCTCGCCGGCCGCGTTCGAGGTAGTCGCCGACCGCCTGCTGGCGTCCCCACGATACGGCGAGCGGATGGCGTCCGACTGGCTCGACCTGGCCCGGTACGCCGACACTCACGGCTACCAGATGGACCGTGCCCGCCCGACCTGGCCGTACCGCGACTGGGTGATCCGGGCGTTCAACACGAACCAGGCGTTCGACCAGTTCCTGACCGATCAACTGGCCGGCGATCTGCTGCCGACGGCGACCACCGAGCAGCGGCTGGCCACCGCCTTCAACCGGCTGCACCCGCAGAACGAGGAGGGCGGGGTCGTCGCCGAGGAGTTCCGCGTCGCCTACGTGGCCGACCGGGTGGCCACCGCCGGCACCGCCTTCCTGGGGCTGACGCTCGACTGCTGCCGCTGCCACGACCACAAGTACGACCCGCTGACGCAGAAGGACTACTACTCGCTGTTCGCCTTCTTCCAGAACATCGACGAGAGCGGGCAGACCAGCTATTTCACCCCGGCGACACCGACCCCGGCCCTGCCGCTGCCGACGGCCGAGCAGTCGCAGACGATCACCCGGTTGCGGGAAGCGGTGGTAGCCGCCGAGCGGGCCGCCGCCGGCCACACCGGCGGCCGGAGCGGGCCGGTGGCGGCGTACTCGTTCGAGACCCTGCCCGGTGACGTGCCGAACGCCGTCGATCCGGCCCACCCCGGCAAGCCGCACGACGGCCCGCGACCGACCGCCGGTCGGGTCGGCGGCGGCGTGCTGCTGAGCGGCGAGGACGGGTTCACGTTCCCCGGGGTGGGCCACTACGGCCGCGGCGACCCGTTCACCTTGGCCCTGTGGCTGAAGCCGGCCGACCTCGCCGAGCGGGCGGTCGTGCTGCACCACAGTAAGGCACCGGCCGACGCCGGCAGTCGTGGCTATGAACTGCTGCTGGAAGGCGGCCGGGTGGCCTTCGGGCTGCACCACTTCTGGCCGGGCGACTCGCTGAAAGTGGTGACGAAGTCACCCATCCCGGCCGGCACGTGGTCGCATGTTGCGGCGACTCACGACGGCAGCGGCACCGCGGCCGGGGTGCGGGTGTACGTGAACGGGGAGTCGGCTGAACTGGCGGTCGTCCGCGACAACCTCCGCCGGGACATCACCTACGGCGGGGACGAGCCGCCGCTGACGCTCGGCCACCGCTTCCGCGACCGCGGGTTCAAGGGCGGGGCGGTGGACGAACTGCGGGTGTACGACCGGGTTGTTGACCCGGCCGAGGCGGTCGAACTGGCCGGCGGCCGGCCGGCGGCCGTCGCCAACGACCCGGAGGGGGGTCGGCTGCTGGCCGACCTGCGGGCCGCCCGCCGCAAGCTGGCCGCCGCCGTCGAAGCGGTGTCGGAGATCATGGCCATGCAGGAACTAACGGCCCCGAAGCCGGCGTTCCTGCTCAAGCGCGGGGCCTACGACGCCCCCGGCGACCCGGTGTCGGCCAACACCCCCGGCTTCCTGCTACCGCTCGGCGACATCCCCCGCAACCGCCTCGGCCTGGCCCGCTGGCTGACGCAGCCGGACCACCCGCTGACGGCCCGGGTGACGGTCAACCGCCTCTGGCAGCAACTGTTCGGCACCGGGCTGGTGGAGACGAGCGACAACTTCGGCACCACCGGCACCCCGCCGACGCACCCCGGACTGCTCGACTTCTTGGCCCGCGACTTCGTCGCCCACGGCTGGGACGTGAAGCGGACGCTCCGCCAGATCGTGCTGTCCGACACCTACCGCCAGGACAGCCGGGTGTCGCCCGAGTTGCTAGCCCGCGACCCACAAAATAAGCGGCTCGCCCGCGGCCCGGCCCAGCGGCTGACCGCCGAAATGATCCGCGACCAGGCCCTGTTCGTCAGCGGGTTGCTGGTCGAGAAACCGGGCGGGCCGAGCGTCCACCCGTACCAGCCGGCCGGGCTGTGGGACGAGGCGATGGGCCGGCCCCACTACCCGCAGGCGACCGGGGCCGACCTGTACCGCCGCAGCCTGTACACGGTGTGGAAGCGGACCGCCCCGCACCCGCAACTGACCACCTTCGACGCCGCCGACCGCAGCGTGTGCAGTGCCCGCCGGCAGACGACCGGCACGCCGCTGCAGAGCCTCGCCCTGCTCAACGACCCACAGCAGGTGGAAGCGGCCCGCAAGCTCGGGGAGCGGATGCTGAAAGAAGCCGGCCCCGATCAGTCATCCCGTGTGAACTGGGTTGTTCGCACCGCTTGGGGCCGCCCGCCCACCGAGCGGGAGCGAGCGATCCTCGAAAAGCGATACACTGCTTTGGTCGCCCATTACACCACCGATCCGGTCGCCGCCCGCGCCCTGCTGGCAGTGGGCGAGGCCACGCCGGACCCGACCCGCCCGCCGGCCGAGTTGGCCGCGGCGGCCGGGTTGGCGCAGGTGGTGCTGGCCCACGACGCCGCGGTGGTCCGCCGATGACCTGCCCGACGACACTCCCGGTCACCATCGCGCGCTGGTTACACGACGCTACGTTCTGGGCGCGGTACCACTTCGCGGGGGTCGGCGAGGACGACCCGCAGACCCTCCCAGACGCCGTCGGCCGACTCCCGCTCGGGGACGGCTTCGCCCTCCCACTCAGCTTGGCCGGCGACCTGAGTTCCGTCTCCCTCGGGCTAGTCACGCCTGCCGGCGGCGAGCCGATCGGACTCGGTTTCGACGACCAATCTCACGGGCACCCGCACTGCCTCCGTTGGGCCGAACTCGACCTCGTCTGCCGGCTACAAGCGCTGGCCGACACCACCCTGCCACACCCCGGGCCGGTGCTGCTGCTGCTAGCCCAGTTCGCCCCGATGTGCGACGCCGCCGACGCCGCCCTGGGTCGGCCGCTGCTGGCCGCCGCCGGAGAATGGGCCGGGGTGGACGGCGGCGACTGGTGGGACCGGGCCGACCGCCGGTCGGCCGGGTTCCGCTGGACGAAGTCCGACTCGGGCTGGCGGGCGTCGCAGACGGAAGATGACCGGGGTCGCAGCGGGTTCGACATGTACAGCCTTCGCGCTGGCGACAGTGACGGGTTCCCGCACGCCGACTCGAACCTCGCCTACGCCGTCCGCCGGGCGTGTGGCCCGGCCCCTGCCCCCCTCTCCCTCGGTGCGGAGGACGACGCATGAACCAGTCCCTCGACACGGCCATGATGCACTCCTGCCTGGACCGCTGGCTGGCCGGCGAGCCGGCCGCTGCCGACGAGCTGCTCCGTGCCGCCGCCGGCCGGCTGGAGGGCATCGCCCGCAGCAGCCTCCGCCGGTTCCCCGGAGTGGCCCGGTGGGAGGCGGCCGAGGACGTGCTGCAGAACGCCTGCGTGCGGATGATCCGCTGCCTGGCCGTCACCCGCCCGCACAACACCCGCGTCTTCTACCACCTGGCGGCCACGCACATCCGCCGGGAACTGCTCGACATGGCCCGCAAGTACCGCAAAATGGCCGCCCCGCCCGGCTGTGGGGCCGACGGCAGCGACCCGTTCCCGGTCGGCGACATCCCCGACCGGGCCGGGCTGGACGGCGACTTGGCCTACTGGGAAGGGTTCCACGCCGCCGTGGACAAGCTGCCGGCCGAGGAGCGGGAGGTGGTCGGACTGATCTTCTACCACGGCTGGACGCACGCCCGCATCGCCGACCTGTTCCGGGTGGACGAGCGGACCGTCCGCCGGCGGTGGAAGGCCGCCTCCGAGCGGCTGGCCGAACAGAACCGGGAGCTGCAACTGACATGACCCACGACGTGCTGCCGCCGGCCAACCGCCGGCTGTTCCTCGGCCGCGCCGGCCTCGGGCTGGGCGGTCTGGCCCTGGGCAACCTGCTGCGGGCCGACACCGGTGGCGTGCTTCCGCAGCCGCACCACCCGCCGAAGGCCAAGCGAGTCATCTACCTGTTCATGGCCGGCGGGCCGAGCCAGCTCGACCTGTTCGACCCCAAGCCGGAGTTGGCCAAGCGACAGGGCCAAGACCTGCCCGAGTCGGTCCGCGGCGGCCAGCGGCTGACCGGCATGAGCGCCTTCCAGGCGTCGCTGCCGCTGGCCGGCTCCGCTTTCAAGTTCGCAACGCACGGCAAGTGCGGGGCGCCGGTCTGCGAGCTGTTGCCGCACACCGCCGGCGTGGTGGACGACCTGTGCTTCGTCAAGTCGGTGGTGACGGAGGCCATCAACCACGACCCGGCCATCACGTTCGTGCAGACCGGCCACCAGCTCGCCGGCCGGCCGAGCATCGGGGCGTGGCTGAGCTACGGCTTGGGGTCGCTCAACCAGAACCTGCCGGCGTTCATGGTGCTGGTGTCCCGCGATCGCACCGAACAGGGGCTGTACGCCCGACTGTGGGGCAGCGGGTTCCTGCCGAGCCGGCACCAGGGGGTGCAGTTGCGGAGCGGCAAAGACCCGGTGCTGTACCTCCAGAACCCGGCCGGCGTGTCGGCCGACGTGCGGCGGGGCCAGCTCGACGCCTTGAAGGAGCTGCACGCCCTGCAAGCCGAGGCGACCGGCGACCCGGAGGTGACGGCCCGGGTCGAGCAGTACGAGATGGCCTACCGGATGCAGACCAGCGTGCCGGAGGTGATGGACCTGAGCCGCGAGCGGGGCGACGTGATCGAGAGCTACGGCCCGGACGCCAAGACGCCCGGCACCTTCGCCGCCAACTGCCTGCAAGCCCGCCGGCTGGCCGAGCGGGGCGTGCGGTTCGTGCAACTGTACCACCCCGGTTGGGACCAGCACGGCAACCTGCCGACGGCCATCCGCCGGCAGGCGAAGGACGTGGACCAGGCGTGTGCGGCCCTGGTGCGTGACCTCAAGCGGACCGGGCTGTGGGACGACACATTGGTGGTGTGGGGCGGGGAGTTCGGCCGCACCTGCTACAGCCAGGGCAGGCTGACCGCCACCGACTACGGCCGGGACCACCACCCGCGGTGCTTCACCATGTGGTTCGCCGGGGCCGGCGTGAAGCCGGGGTTCACCCTCGGGGCGACCGACGAGTTCGGGTACAACGTGGCCGACACCCCGGTGCCGGTCCACGACGTGCAGGCGACGCTGCTACACCTGCTCGGCATCGACCACGAGCGGCTGACGTACAAGGCCCAGGGCCGCTACTACCGGCTGACCGACGTGCATGGCAGCGTGGTCAAGGAAATGCTGTTGTAGGGTGGTGCCGAGTCCACGAGGCCCACCGCTGGGCGGCTGATGGCGAACGGTGGGCCTCGCGGACTCGGCACCACCCTACAACGATCCGATGCCCCCGCCGCTCGTCCTGATCAATGCTGTCGGCCTCACCCCACGTCTGCTGTCGCACGCGCCCCGGCTGGCCAAGCTCGCCGCCGGCGGGTGGGTGTCGTCGGTCCACGAGGTGGCGCCGGCCGTCACCTGCACCGCTCAGGCGACCTTGCTCACCGGCCAGCCGCCGTCGGTCCACGGCGTCGTCGCTAACGGCTGGCTGTTCCGGGACACGATGGAGGTGCGGTTCTGGCAGCAGTCGAACCGGCTGATCCAGGCCGAGCCGCTGTACGTCACGGCGAAACGGCGGGCGGTTGCCCGTGGTCAGACCTTCACCACGGCCAAGCTGTTCTGGTGGTTCAACCAGGGCGCGGCGGTCGATCTGAGCGTCACCCCGAAGCCGTGGTACGGGGCCGACGGTAACAAGGCGTTCGGCGTCAGCGGCACCCCGCCCGGCCGGGCCGAGTATCTGGAAGGGGTATTCGGCCGGTTCCCGTTCCAAACCTTCTGGGGTCCGCTGGCCGGGTTGCCGTGTTCCGAATGGATCGCCCAGTGCGCGGAGGACTTCCTCCGCACCGAATTACCGGCCCTCACGTTGGTGTACCTGCCCCACCTGGACTACGAGCCGCAGCGACACGGGCCGTCTGGCTGCAACATGCCGAAACTGGTCGGTGAGTTGGACGCCGCCTGTGCCCCGCTGCTGGACGCCGCCGGGCAGGCCGGGGCACAGGTGTGGGTGGTCAGCGAGTACGGCCACCGCGACGTGACGACGCCGGTGTACCCCAATCGCGCCCTCCGCGCGGCCGGCCTGCTGGCGGTGCGGGACGGCCCGTTCGGCGAGCAACTGGATACCTTCGGCAGCCGGGCGTTCGCCGTCTGCGACCACCAGCACGCCCACGTCTACGTCGCCGACCCGGCCGATGTCCCGCGCGTCCGGGACACACTCGCGCCGTTGAACGGCGTCGGCCGGGTGCTGGCCGGCGACGAACGGGGCGACCTCGTCCACCCCCGCTCCGGTGAACTCGTTCTGGAGAGCGAGCCGGCCGCGTGGTTTGCCTACCCGTTCTGGCTGGACGACCGCCGCGCCCCGGACTACGCCCGCACGGTGGCCATCCACGCCAAGCCCGGGTTCGACCCGTGCGAGCTGTTCTTCGACCCGGCCCTCCGCTTCCCGAAGCTCCGGGCCGCCCGCCGACTGCTCCAGAAGAAGCTCGGCTTCCGCACCCTGTTCGACGTGATCCCGCTGGATGCGAGCCTCGTCCGCGGCAGCCACGGCCTGCCGGCCGCCGACCCGCTCGACCGGCCGATCCTCGTCGGCCACGGTCCGGACCCCGGCCGCGACCTGCCGATGACGGCCGTCCGCGACCTGGTCCTGTCCGCACTCAGACTACCGGACGAGTGCCCGGGCGGTTAGCGCTGTCCGTCCGGAAACCGTGTTCTATACTTCCGCCGGAACCGCCTCCCGAACCGGGTGCCCTGCCGTGCGCGTCATCATCGCCCCCGAGTTCTACCAGCAGATGCTCGACACCCCGTACCACACGCCGGACTGCTACGTCCGGCCGGGGGAGTACCTGCACCACATGTACATCGAGGGGGTGAAGTACATCATCGCCCCGGCCGTGCTCGACTGCCTGGACCACGCCACCGGGGTGCAGGACGAGGAGGCCGTCCAACACCTCACCCTGCACCGCCGACAGTACGAGTCGCTGCTGGCAGAGGCCGAGCGGATGGGCAGCCTGGACGGCGTCACCCTGCTCGGCGACCCGCCGCCGACGGACGAGGAGGCGGCCGCCGAGACGAGCAACCAGTACACCCCGCGGGCGCCGCAGTCGTTCGACGAGGTGGGGCTGAGCCAGTCATTCCTGTTCGACATGGTCCTCCGCACGCTGTCGGCCCGCGGGCAGCTCACGGCCGCCGACCTGGCCGACCACCTGGCCGTGCCGTTCGCCGTCATGAACCCGCTGTTCCAGCAGATGCGGAAGCAGATGCTGATCGACATCGCCGGCACCCGCGGGTCGAGCGGGGACGCCAGCTTCGTGTACGACCTGAAGCCGCCCAAGGGGACGGCCGCCCTGCACGAGGCGATGGAGAAGACGAGCTACGTCGGCCCGTGCCCGGTGCCGTTCGCCGACTACGTCGAGAGCGTCATGGCCCAGACGGTGCGGAACCTGACCGTCACCCGGCGGAGCATCCGCCGGGCGTTCGAGGACCTGATCATCTCGGACTCGGCGTTCAACGAGATCGGCCCGGCCATCAACTCGGCGTCGTCCATCTTCTTCTTCGGCTACCCGGGCAACGGCAAGACGAGCGTGGCCGAGCGGATCACCCGGCTGATGGGCGACCACATCTACGTGCCGCACGCCATCGAGGCCAACGGGCAGATCGTCAAGGTGTACGACCCGATCCAGCACACGACGGTCAAGGCGGAGGCGTCTCAGGACAGCAGCGACGGGTTCGCCAGCATCTTCAAAGGGTCCGGCGACCACGACACGCGGTTCATGAAGGTGAAGCGGCCGACGATCGTGGTCGGCGGCGAACTGACCATGGCCCAGCTCGACCTGACGTACAACGCGGTCGGCCGGTTCTACGAGGCCCCCCTGCAGATGAAGGCCAACGGCGGCATCTTCATGATCGACGACTTTGGCCGTCAGATGGTTCGACCGATGGACCTGCTCAACCGCTGGATCGTGCCGCTAGAGAAAAAGTACGACTATCTGACCACGGTGGCCGGCACCAAGCTGGAGGTGCCGTTCGACCAAGTGTTGATCTTCAGCACCAACCTCGACCCGACCCAGTTGGCCGACGAGGCGTTCCTGCGGCGGATCAAGTTCAAGATCGAGATCCGCGACCCGGACGAGCAGCAGTACCGGGCTATCTGGGAACTGGTGTGCAAGGGCAAGCGGGTGGAGTACGACGTCCGGGGCATCGACTACCTGATCGAGAAGTGGTACAAGCCGACCGGCCGGCCGTTCCGCATGTGCCAGCCGCGGGACATCCTCGACCAGATGCGGTCCATCGCCAAGTACAACATGGAGCGGCTGAACTTCTCGCCCGACCTGATCGACGCCGCCTGCGCCACCTACTTTATCAGTAGCGTGAAGAAGGACTTCGGGGCCAAGGTGCGGATTGACTGACCCGCCGAACATCGAGGCGCGGACCAAAGCCGAGGCGGCGCGCCTCGGCTTTTCGCTTTGCGGCATCGCCCCGGCGACCGAGGCCGACGGGTTCGGCCGGTTCTGCGACTGGCTGGCCGCCGGCTACGCCGGCGGGATGCGCTACCTGCACGACCACCGCGAGCAGCGGCGGCACCCGGCCGGCGTGGTCGAGGGGGTGCGGTCGGTCGTCATGCTCGGGTTGGAGTACGGCGGCGGCCCCGGGCCGGTGGCTCGGTACGCCCGCGGGCCGGACTACCACCGCTTCATCTGGGACCGCGAGAACGAGCTGTCGGCGTGGCTGGACGGCCAGCTTCCCGGGGCGTATTCGCACGGCGTCTGCGACACCGCCCCGCTGCTGGAGCGGGACTTCGCCCGCCGGGCCGGGCTGGGCTGGATCGGCAAGAACACCATGCTCATCAACAAGCGTCGCGGCAGCATGGTGCTGCTCGGGGCGGTGCTGACGACGGCCGTTCTTCGGCCCGACCCGCCACACGAAGCGAGCCACTGCGGCACCTGCACCGCCTGCCTGGACGCCTGTCCGACGAACGCCTTCGTGTCGCCCGGCGTGTTGGACGCCCGGAAGTGCGTCAGCTACCTGACCATTGAACTGGCCGGCCCGATCCCGGACGACCTGAAGCCCGGCGTCGGCGACCACCTGTTCGGCTGCGACGTGTGCCAGGAGGTGTGCCCGTGGGTGCGGCACGCCGGGCCGCCGGCCGCGCCGCTGCCGGTGCGGGACGACCTCGTGGCGCTCGACGCGCTGGGGGTGCTGACGCTATCGCCGGCCGAGTTCCGGCGTCGGTTCAAAAGCACGGCCCTGTGGCGGGCCAAGCGGAGCGGGCTACGGCGGAACGCCTGCGTGGTGCTGGGCAACGCCGGCGACCGGCGGGCCGTACCGGCCCTTGAGACGGCGCTAGCCGACGACGACGCCGGGGTGCGGGACGCGGCCGCGTGGGCGGTTCAGCGGCTGGCCGCCTCGAAGTAGTACTCCCGTTTGCTGAGCAACACCTCTCCGGCAACGAACCGGAAGGCACGGCCGAACACTGGCGACTTCACCCAGCCGTCCACCGGGCGGACGGCGGAGTACCCCTTGGCTGTTCGGCGATGAATGCGGAACATGGGTTCGGTCCGGCGGGCATCGATCAGCCAGTATTCTGCGACGCCGGCGTTCCAGTAGCCGGACATCAGCCACTCTGTGTCTTTAAACACCGAGTGGTCGCTGACGACTTCGACCGTGAGGTCCGGCACACCGACCAGCCGCGTGTCGTTCTCGCCCGGTTTAGCCCCCTTCAGTTCGACACGACCGGCGTCCATCGTGACCCGCGATACGAAAATGCCATCAGGCACCGACGTGAAGTCGGCGTGTTCGGCCGAATAGGTCATGCCGTCGCCGAAGTAGACGCCGAGCCGTTCGGAGCGGACGAGTGGCCCGAGCACTTCGCCCACGGCCATCTTGACACGATTGTGGGCAAAGGCACGTTCGGACATCGTGTCCACCCAGACATCGCCGTTGATGAACCCGACCCGCACTTCCTCCGGCACATCGGCAACCGCAAGCCAGTCGAGGAACTTGCGGTGCGTGTCCAGCCCGTGCGGGATGGGGAATGCGGTCGAAGCCCGCAGCACGACCGTCGGCATGAACCACCTCCGCACGAAGAATAACCACGTTCTCCCCAGACTACTATCCCGACCGCTGCAACCGGCCCGGCTTCCAGCACCCACCCGCCGCATATCAGTGGCTTCTCATTTTCCCCAGCTTACAATATTACTGTCAGTCCGCGCCCGCCCCATAAGCCCTTCCATGAACCTGCTCGACACCCTTGTGCGCCGCGGGCTGTTGGCCGATGCCGACCGGCCGCGGGCCGCCACCGCTCTGGCCAACGCTCCCGGCAAGCCGCCGCACCTAACGCTGCTGGAAAAAGGCTTCGTCAAGGAAGACGCCTTGTTCGGCGCCCTGGCCGACGAGTTCGGCCTGCCGTTCGTGGACCTGACCACACAGATTGTCGAGCCGGAAGCCCTGACCGGGGTGCCGCAGAAGCTCATCTTCCGTCGCAACCTGATGCCGTTGTCCCGGCACAACGGCACCCTGGTGGTCGCCACCGGCGACCCCTACGACGCCTACGCCCTGGACGAGCTGGCCACCGTCACCGGGCTGACCGTCGAGCCGGTGCTGGGCGTGCCGCGGGAGATCGGCCGGCTGCTCAAGGTGCACTTCGGGGTCGGCGGCGAGACGGTGGCGGCCCTGGCCCAGGAGAAGGACGAGAACGAACTCGAACTGCTGGAGGACATCGAGGCCGACGACAGTGAGATGGCCAAGCAGGCGCAGGAGGCTAGCGTCGTGCGGCTGGTGAACCAGATTCTCGTGGAGGCGGCCAACGAGCGGGCGTCGGACATCCACGTGGAGTTCGAGGAAACCGGCATCAAAATCCGCTACCGCATCGACGGGCTGATGCAGGAGCAGCGGCTGCCGCCGGAGATCAACCGCTTCCAGGCCGCCATCGTCAGCCGGCTCAAGATCATGGCCCGGCTGAACATCGCCGAGAAGCGGCTGCCGCAGGACGGCCGCATCAAGATGAAGGTGCAGGGCCGGGAGATCGACGTCCGCGTGTCCATCATCCCGATGGTCCACGGCGAAGGCATCTGCATGCGGCTGTTGGACAAAGGCCGGATGGTGTTCGACCTGAAGAACATCGGCTTCCTGCCGGACGTGGCCAGCACCTTCAAGAAGCTGATCGACCGGCCGCACGGCATCGTCATCGTGACGGGGCCAACCGGCTCCGGCAAGTCCACAACGCTTTACAGTGCGTTGAACGAAGTCAAGGACGAGACGCTCAAGATCATCACGGTCGAAGACCCGGTCGAGTACCAGCAGCCGGGCATCAGCCAGATTCAGGCCCACCCCAAGATCGGGCTGACCTTCGCCGGGGCACTCCGGTCCATCCTCCGGCACGACCCGGACGTGATCCTGATCGGCGAGATGCGCGACCTGGAGACGGCGCAAGCCGCCATCCAGGCGTCGCTCACCGGCCACCTGGTGTTCAGCACCCTGCACACCAACGACGCCCCCAGCGCCTTCACCCGGATGATCGACATGGGGGTGGAGCCGTTCCTGGTGTCGAGTACGGTCGAAGGGATCATGGCCCAGCGGCTGGTGCGGACCATTTGTGCCGACTGCAAGACCGAGTACGCCCCGACGGAGGAGGAACTGCCGATCGACTTCCCCAAACCCGGCGGCGCGCGGCCGGCCCACCTGTTCAAGGGGGTCGGCTGTCGGTCGTGCCGGAACAGCGGGTACCGCGGCCGGACCGGCATCCACGAGCTGCTGGTGAACAACGATGTCATGCGTGACCTGGCCTCGCAGAAGGTGAATTCTTCCATCATCCGCATGGAGGCGATCAAGACCGGGATGCGGACGCTCCGCCAGGACGGCTGGCAGAAGACGCTGCTCGGCCGCACCACCTACGACGAGATCGCCCGGGTGACGGCGGGCGATCTCAGCTGATTGCGGACGGCGGATTTCGGATTGCGGATTTCCGAAGCCCCTACCCGCGACCGGCTCGGCCGGCTGGCAATCCAAAATCCGCAATCCGAAGCCCGCAGTCGTACATGCCCGACTTCACTTACGTCGCCCTCGGGGCCACCGGCGACCGCAGCACCGGGACGCTGACCGCCGGCAACGAGCGGGACGTGGCCGCCGTGCTGGACGCCCGCGGGCTGTTCCCGATCGAGGTGTCGGCGGTCAAGTCGGCGGCCGCCCCGGGGCGGTTCGGCGGCGGCGTGTCCGGCCGCCACCTGGCCACCTTCTACGCCCAGCTCGCGGACCTGCTGCACGCCGGCGTGCCGCTGCTGCGGTCGCTGGAGCTGCTGGAGAAACAGACGCCGAACAAGCGGCTCGGCGGGGCGCTCAAAGAAGTCCGCATGAAGGTGGCCGACGGCACCGGGCTGGCCCAGGCGATGGCCCTGCACCCGGGCGTGTTCGACGAACTCGGCGTCAGCATGGTGCGGGCCGGCCAAGAGGGCGGGTTCCTCGAAGACGTGCTGAAGCGGACCGCCGACTTCGTGGAACACCAGAACGACCTCAAGGCGAAAGTGGTCGGCAGCCTGGCCTACCCGGCGTTCCTGGCCGTGGCCGGCTTTCTGGTCCTCAACGCCCTCATCCTGTTCGTGGTGCCCAAGTTCGAGTCCGTCTTCGAGAAACAAAAAGCCGACGGCTCGCTGCCCTGGCTGACGGTACAACTGCTGGCCGTCAGCCACTTCGGCCAGTCGTGGTACGGGCTGCTGGGGGCCGTCCTGGTCGTCGGGCTGGTCATCGGCTTCGTCCGCTGGTGCCGCGGGTCGGGCCGCACCTGGGCCGACGGGATGCGGCTCCGGCTGCCCATCCTCGGCACCGTGTTCCAGGCCCTGGCGCTGAGCCGGTTCACCCGCATCCTCGGCACCATGCTGCACAACGGCATCCCGATCCTGCGGGCGCTGGCCATCGCCAAGGACTCGACCGGCAACCGGGTGCTGTCGGCGGCCATTGCCAAGTGCGCCGAGAACATCACGGCCGGGCAGCGGCTCGCCGACCCGCTCCGCAAGAGCAAGTACTTCCCGCCCGACGTTGTCGAGATGATCGCCATCGCGGAAGAGGCCAACAGTCTGGAGAAGGTGCTGGTGGACATCGCCAACGGGCTGGAGCGGCGGACCGCCCGCAACCTGGAAATCGCGGTCAAACTGCTGGAGCCGCTCATGCTGCTCGTCATGGCGGTGGCCGTGCTACTCGTAGTCCTCGGCCTGCTCCTCCCGATCTTCAAAATGCAGGAGTCGATGGGCAGTTGACCCGCCACCCTCTCACGCCCCGCTCACCGGGCGGGGCGGTATACTGACAGTGTCTGTCCCGCCTTCGGAGCCTATCCATGATCGTCCGCAGTGCCTCCGTCGCCCGCCCGACCCGCCGCGGTTTCACGCTGGTCGAAGTGCTGGCCGTCATCACCATCATTCTCATCCTGGCCGGGCTGGCCACGGTGAGCGTGCAAGCGGCCTTGTCCCGCGCCAAGGTGAACGCGGCACGGATCAAGGCCCAGTCGATCATCAAAGCGGCCGAGTTGCACTACACGACAACGCAGCAGGTTCCCGGCATCCAGCAGCTGATCGAGCGGAGCGAGGACGGGCCGCCACTGCTTAACGGCGGGCTGGAGGCCATCACCGATCCGTGGGGCAACGCCTACAACCTGGAGTTCGTGCAGTCGGATGCGGCCGGTGCTCAACGGTTCGTGGTGTCCACGACTGCCCCGGACGGCACCCCGATTCGGGAGCCGAAGCAGTGACCGCCCCCAGTCGCGGCCGGGGGGGGTTCACCCTGGTCGAGATCCTGGCCGTCCTGGTCATCCTCGTCATCCTCGGGGCTACGGTGGCCCCGTCGCTCAAGCTGTTGGAGCGGGACACGAAGGTGCTCGGCGCGGCCGACACCCTACGGGCCAAGATCGCCGCCGCCCGAGGCGAGGCGATGGAACAGGGACGGCTGTACCGCCTGGCCTTGTCCGAGGACGGCCGCCGGGTGCGGGTGGCGCCCGACGACCAGGCGTTCGGCACGGTCGCCCAAACTACCGACGAGGTTGCCCCGCTGGTGGTCGAGGACGAGTTGCCCAAGGGCGTGACGGCCAAGAGCGAGCCGGCCGACGGCTCGGCCCCGACCACCGACGCCGACGGCTGGGTGCGGGTGGCCACCTTCCAGCAGGACGGCACCTGCCGGGAGGACGCCGTTGTGATCCGCATCACCCAGCCGGGCATTTATCCGGTCGTGATCCGCATCCGCGGGCTGACCGGGGCGGCCACCATCCAAGCCCAGAAGCCGGGGGTCCGCTGATGACCCGCCAACCCCGCTCCGGCCTCACGCTGCTCGAGGTGATGCTGTCGCTGGTCATCCTGCTGATCTCGCTGGCCGCCCTCGGCTCGCTGGTGGACTTCGGCGAAACCCGGGCGGCCCTGGCCGCCATGACTTCCACCGGCACCCGGCTGGCGCAGTCGAAACTGGCCGAAGCGGAAGCGGGTGTGGTGGACTGCACCAGTAGCGGCAGCGGCAACTGCGACGACGAACCGGGCTGGACGTGGACCCTGGAATCCGCCCCCGGTGCGGCGACCAACCTGTATGCCGTGACGGTGCGGGTTGGCCGGGACTTCAAGGGCCAGCGGTTCGACGTGACACTGGCCCAGATGATGTGCGACCCGGCCCAGATGGGCAGGGCGACGGCCGCCACCGACCCGACGGCTTCCACCACCACCGGGGGCGGGTCATGACCAGTCGCCGCCGCCGGAGCGGGTTCACGCTGCTGGAGCTGCTGCTGGCCAGCGCCATCGCCATCTTCCTGATGGCCGCCCTGTACTCGGCGTTCGAGCTGGTGCTGCGGCGGACCGAGGTCAACCGCGAGTCGGTGGCCGCCAGCGATCTGAGCCGGGCCGTCGTCAACCGGCTGACCGCCGACCTGTCGCAGTCGGCCGGCCTGCTGCCGCCGATGACCAGCCAGAACAGCTTCCAGGCGGCCTCGGCGGCGGGCGGCGGGGGCGGCACGACGACCACGGCCGACGCCGTGGACACCACCACCGACATCCCGCTCCCGTGCGGGGTGGTCGGCACCGACAAGCAGGTGACGATTTTCTGCACCCGGGTGCCGACCGCCCTCACCGACCCGGACGCCCTGGCCACCCCGGACGTGCTGCGGCCCGGCGACCTGCGGCGGGTGACATACTACACCGTCGGCACCGGCCTGTGCCGGCAGGAACGCCCGTGGGTGACGGCCGACGGGGTGCGGAACTCGGCCGACCCGGACCCGTCCACGGCGGAGACCGACGTGATCGCCCCGGAGGTGACGGATGTCACGTTTGAGTATTTCAGCGGCGGGGTGTGGAACAGTGAGTGGGACGGTACCCAGGTGGGCACCGACGGGGTGACGCCGCAGGGGCCGCCGCGGGCCATCAAGGTGACGCTCCAACTGAGCTACCCGTCGCCGGCCGGCGGCACCAAGCAGAAGACGGTGGTCCACGTCGTCCCGGTGCGGGCGGCCGTCGGCAGCTTCGTGCCCGAGGACGCCGCCACCACGACCACCGCCGGGGGGAGCTGACCCGTGCGAACCGCCCCCCGCCGCGGGTACACGCTGGTCGCCGTCCTCGGCGTCGTGGCCGTGTTGTCGCTGGCCGCCTACCGTTTCGCCGACGGCATGGCCGGCGAGTACACCGTCGCCGTGCGGTCACGGGAGGCGGCCCAGGCCAAGGCGTTCGCCGCCAGCGGGATTCACCACGCTGCTGCCCTGTTGGCCGACACGAGCGTGCTGGCCGACACCCTGAGCGGCAACCCCTACGACGTGCCGGGATCGTTCAGCAACATCCCAGTCGGCCCGCAGGACGGCGTGCGGGGTGGCGGCCGGTTCTCCCTGCTGGCCGTCGGCGACACCTACACCGGCACCGGCGAGGCGCGGTACGCCGTCCGCAGCGGCCCGGCCGACGAGATGGGCAAGATCAACCTGAACGCCTGGATGGCCGTGGACCCTACCGGCCAGACCCTGTACGCGGCCCTGCTGAAACTACCGAATATGACGGAGGAAGTCGCCGACGCCGTAATCGACTGGATGGATCCTGACGATTCGCAGCGGCCCAGCGGGGCCGAGTCGGCATACTACGGTGGGTTGACGCCGCCGTACCAGGCCAAGAACGGGCCGCTGGCGACGGTGGCGGAACTGCTGCTGGTCAAGGGGGTGACGCCCCAACTGCTGTACGGCAACGACCGCAACCGCAACGGCAAGCAAGACCCCGGCGAGGCCGACGGTAACGACTTCGACCGCGGCTGGAGCGAGTACCTGACCGTGTACGGCCGGGAATTGGACGTGGACATCGACGGCAACCCGCGGGTGAAGGTGAACGACCCGCAGGGCGACTACCCGGCGATTTCGCAGGCCCTGACGACCGCCGTCGGCCAGGAGGCGAGCGACTACATCCTGGCCGCCCGCTACTACGGCACCGGGCAGGCGGCCGGCTCCGGCGGCACCGGCTCGAAGCCCACCTCGACCGTAGCGGGGAGCATGTCCGCGACCTCGGCCGGCGGCAACGTCAGTCGGACCGTGACTGTCACCGGCACGGACCGGGACGACGCGCAGCCGTCGGGCGGCGGCCCCGCCTCGGCCGACGAGCTGCGGCAGGCGGTCAGCAAGTCTCTGTCGTCCGGCGGCAAGCCGAAAACCAACGTGACCTCGTTCCTGGCCCTGATGAACACGACGGTGACGCTGCCGGTGCCGCCCAACAGCCAGCCGAACACACAGGCCAAGACTTACGCCAGTCCGTTCACCACCGCCAAGCTCAAGGATTTGCTGCCCAAGCTGCTGGACGCCGCGACGGTCGGCACCAGCTACGACCTGACGCCCCGGGTGAACGTGCTGACCGCCCCGCCGGAGGTGCTGGCCGCCCTGCCCGGCCTGGCCCAGGCGGACGCCGACGCCATCGCCGCCGCCCGCGAGGGGGTCGTGTCCGGCGGCGCCTTCGCCACCGACCCGGCCGCCACTACGGCCGCGTTTCTGGTGACGCAGGCCAACCTGGCCCCGGCCAAGTTCCAGGCCCTCGAAAAGTACGTCACCGGCCGGACCATGGTGTACCGGGTGCATTCGGTCGGGTACTTCGGCAAGGGCGGCCCGGTGGCCCGGGCGGAAGCCGTCATCGATACTAACGAGGGCCACCCCCGGATCGTCTACTACCGCGACCTGACCGACCTCGGCCGCGGGTTCGACCTGCCCCGCTGACCCCCACCCGGAGCCTGCACCCGTGCCCCGCTTCCTGGCCCTGGACGCCGACGCCGGCGGGCTGTTCGTCGCGGCCGGCGACGTCGGCCGCGGCGGCCTCGTGGTCGAACAGACCCTGGCCGCCGCCGACGACCTCGGCCCGCTGACCTCGGCCAACGCCGCCGCCCGCGGCACCCGGCTGAAGGAGCTGCTGGCCGCGGCGGCGGTCAAACCGGCCCCGCTGCTGCTGCTGGTCGGCCGCGACCGGGTCATCTTCAAGGACGTGTCCCACCCGCCGGCCGCCCCGGCCGACGAGCCGGCGGTGGTGCGGTTCCAGGCCGCCCGCGACCTGACCGACGCGGCCGACGACGTGGTGATGGACTACCTGCCGCTGCCGCCGGCGGCCGACGGCCAGCGGCGGGCGACGGCCGTGTTCTTGCGGAAAGAGGTGCTGGCCGCCGCCCGCCAGCTCGCCGACGCGGCCGGGCTGAAGCTCGTCGGCATCACCCCCCGGCCGTTCACCGCCCCGGCCGCCCTTCGGCGGGCCGGGGTGGCGCCGCCGGCGGTGGTCGTCACCAGTTGGCCGGGCGGCGGCGAGTTCACCGCCGTGGCCGACGGCCGGGTGTGGTTCACCCGCCCGCTCACCGCCGCCGACCCGGTCGGGGAGATTCGGCGGAATCTGGCCGTGTACGCCAGCCAGCACCCGGACGCCCCGCTCACCACGGTGTTGGTGGCGGACGCCGGCAACCTGGCCGACCGGCTGGCCGAGGTGCTGCCGATGCCGGTGCGGGGCATTGACCCGGCGGCCGGCGTGCCCGGCGGCGACCTGCTCGCCCCGTCCCTGCGGGGCCGGCTGGCCGGCCCACTCGCCCTGCTGGCCCAGAAGGCTGCGGCCGACGCCCTGCCGGTCAACTTCGCCCAGCCCCGTGTCCCGCGGGCCGAGCCGGGCAAGAACCGCGGCCGGCTCATCATCGCGGCCATAGCGGCGGCCCTGCTGCTCGGCATGGGCGGGCTGTTCGCCTACCTGCAACTGGACACCGCCGCCGCCCGGGTAGCCGCCCTCCAGAAACAGAAGAAGGAGCTTCAGGACCAGCTCGACGCGGTCCAGCCGAACGTCAACCGGCTGAAGGCGGCGGACGAGTTCGACGCCCGCGAGGCGGTGGTGCTGGACGAGCTGTACGAGCTGGCCCGGCGGGTGCCGGACGTGAGCAAGCTGACGGTGGTCGAGTTCGAGCTGACGAGCAAGCCGGTGCTGCCGACCAAGAAGCTGGGGGCGGCCACCCCGGCCACCGCCGGCAAGGCCCCGCCGGTGCCGATCGCCACCCTCCGGGTGACGTTCCGCAGCGCGGACGACAAGCTGGTGCGGGGGGTGATGGACAGCCTGACCAAGGACAAGCAGTTCTACGGCAAGGCGGCCCTGAACGTGTCCCCGACCAGCGAGGCCGGGAACAAGGCGGTGCAACTGGTGGTGACGGCCGACGTGTTCCGCCGCAAGCCGGACCAGTACACCCAGCTCATCGCCGCCCCGAGGGCTGCCCCCGTGGTGGCCCCGGCCGCCGCCGACTTCGGAGAGGGGTTCGCGCCATGACGAGCCGGGAACGCAAGCTCGCCGTCGGGGTGGGGGTGGCCGGGGTCGCGGCCCTGGTGGCCGGCATGTACCTGTTGGTCGTCCAGCCGCTGGCCGACGCCGACGCTCTGGCCGCCTCTTTGCAGCAGGACGTGGACGCCCAGCAGTTGACGCTGGCCCTGGTCGCCAAGAACCGGCCGCGGCTGGCCGATGCCGTCAAGCGGAGCCTGCCGGCCGACCCGGACACGGCCGCCGTCGAGTACGAGGCGGTCATCAGCCAAGTGCTCGAAGACGCCAAGGTGCCGGCCACCAGCCGGGGGCTCAAGCCGAAGGCGGTGGACCTCAAGGCCCAGCCGCTCAACCCGGGCGAGAAGGACGAGAAGAAGCTGGTCCCGGCGTACACGGCCGTCGCCCTGGAGGTGACGCTCACCCGCATCCAGTACGGCACCCTGCTGGACGTGCTGTACCGCTACCACCGACTGAACCTGTTGCACCACATCACCCGGTTCAACGTGGTGCGGCGGGACGAGAGCGGCGCCCGCCGGTCGGCCGCCGTGAACGCCGACGTGCCCGACCTGAACGTGACGTTTACGACCACCGGCGTCATCCTGAACGGGGCCGAGAACCGGCGGGCGTTGCTGCCGGTGCCGGTGCAAGTCATCGGTGCGGCCGGCGGGCTGGGCTACGCCGGGGTGCAGCAGTCGCCGGTGGTCGCCCGCGGGCTGACCCCGTGGCAGTACGTGCGGGTGCTGGCCGCACCCGACCGGGACTACAGCCGGCTGCTGGCGTCGGACATGTTCCACGGCCCGCCCCCGCCGCCGCCGCCGGTGGTGCCGCCGACGACGGACCAGCCGAAAGAGCAGACGGCCCAGTTCATCCGTCTCACCAGCCTCGGCCGTAGCGGCGACGGCACCGGCTCGGCCACCATCGAAGACCTGGCCAGCCGGAACGAGTACGCCGTCGAAGTGACCCGGCAGGGGGCCAAGCTCAGCCCGCTGGTGAGCAAGTTCTACTACACGGCCAGGGGTCAGAAGAAGCGGATGGACGACGACCCGGACAGCACGCTGGACATCTCCGAATCGTCGTCCGGCACGGCCCGCCTGTTCCGGGTGGTCGGGCTGGACGACGGCGGGCTGGTACTGGTCAGCCGCGAGGAAAAGCCGGATGCCGGCCGCAAGGCGTCGAACCGAACCGGCAAGACGAACCCGGCGGCGGCGGTGGCGGGGGCGGCGGCCGTCAGCGTGCCGGACGAGAAGGTGTACGTGTGGAAGACCGGCGAGCCGCTGAGCAAGCTGCGGGAGCTGTCGGCCCGGGAGGGCCGGGACGCGGTCGCCCGGGCCGTGGGCGAGCCGGTCGAAACGGTGACCACGTCGGCCGTGGCCGAGGACGACACCGGACGGTAAACGTCATAGCTTCGTAGCCCGAAGCGCGAGCGAGGGAGTTTTTCCTCGCTCGCGCTTCGGGCTACGGCCATTAAGGCCGGGCGGCCCGGCAACTCAGGTAAGTCTCATTCCCGATTAAAACCCGCCGACGGTCCTACGGCTCCGGTTGCGTTCGGGGTACGATTTGGGTACAGCCCCGCTCTTGCCAGTGGGCCGGTCGCGCGTGGGGGGAATCTCGCGCGGCCGCAATCCCGGGGGAACTGCCGATGGGTGCAACACGTCTCGCTCGGCCGGTTCGGGTGCCGCGGTGGAAGCTCCGCCGGTGGCTGCCGGCGGTCCTCCTGGGCGGCCTCGGCGGGTCGGTATTAGCCGTCCAGCCGCCGGCCGCCCCGGCCCCGATGCCCGTTCCGGCCCAGCCGGCGGTCGCCAAGCCGGCCCCGGCCCCCGAGCCGCGGTACAGCAACGACTTCGACAAGGCGTCGTGGGACACGGTGTTCAACTGGTTCGCCGCCAAGTCCGGGCTGGCCCAGGTGACCACCGCCAAGCCGACCTCCTCGGCCACCATCAAGTTCAAGGACAAGACGCTTTCGGAAGTCATCGACCTGATCAACCAGGCCCTGGCCCAGGAGAAATTCATCCTCCTGCGGCTGAGCCAGACGTTCCAAATCCTGTCGGCCGATGTGAAGCTGCCGCCCGACCTGATCCCCCGGGTGACGGTCGAGCAGTTGCCGAAGTACGGCGACTCGGAGGTGGTGCAGGTGGTCATCACCCTGCGGACCATCGTGCCCGACAGCATCGTGCCCAGCCTGCAGAAGCTGAAGAGCAACTTCGGCGAGGTGTCGGCGTTCGGAAACAACTCGGTCGTGGTGCAGGACAAGGCGGCCATCGTCCGCAACATGATCGAAAACATCAAACGAATCGACGACCCACAAGGCAAGGACAACGGCGATTCGATCACGCACATCTGTAAGTATCAACGAGCGGCCAAGCTGGCGGACGTCCTCCGCACCCTGCTGGCGGACAAGGACACGCAGATCACGGCCGCCAACCCGGGGGCCGTGCCCGGGATGCCGGGGGGATTCCCGCCCGGCGGCTTCCAGCCGATGCCGGTGTTCAACCCCCGCGGCGGCATGGCGGCGGTGGACACCACCCGGTTCAAGACGGTCAACATCGCCGTACTCGAAGAGACGAATGCAGTCCTGATCACCGGCCCGGCGGACAAGCTGGCGGCGGCCGACCGCTTCCTCAAGGAGTTGGACGCCGCACCGGCCAACGGCGGCCCGGTCCGGATCGTCGGCGGCACGCCCACCGCCCTGACGTATAGCGTGCCGGCCGGCACCGCCGAGAACCTGGCCAAGGTGCTGACCGAGCAGTACAAGTCGTCGGCCGTCACCCGCGTGCTGGCCAACGGGGCCAACCAGTTGCTCGTGTACGCCCTGCCGGCCGACCACTTCGACATCGCCGCACAGCTCAAGGGGGCCGGCGAGCAGAAGACGACCAGCGTGACCGAGTTCATCCCCCTCAACGTGCTGGAGCCGAAGGCCGCCGGGGAGTCGCTGTCGAAGGCGATGGGCGGCACCAGCGGGCTGGTGGTGGACGCCCGGCTCGACGGGGCCAGCCCCGGACTGCTCCTGACCGGCACCCCGGCCCAGATCGAGCAGTCGAGGCAGATCCTCAAGGCTCTGGGCGAGGCTTGGGTCGGCCTACCGCTCCTCGGCGACCCGACCGGCCGCGGCGGTCAGATCATCAATGTGGACAAGGGGAACGCGGCCGTGATGGCCGAACTGCTGGCCAAAATGCTGCGGGACATGGGCAAGAAGGTGGAGGTGAGCAACCCGTCTGCCCCGCCGCCGAAGCCGGTCGTCCAGCCGCCGGCCGACCCCAAGCAGAAGAAGTCGTTCGTACCGCAGCGGGCCGATGGCACCGAGTACGTTGCCGTCCAGCCGCCGGCCGGGCTGGACGACCCGCAGCAGAAGCCGGCCGTCACCATCACCGTGACACCCGGCAACAAACTGCTGGTGACCGGGGACGACCCGGCCACCGTGCAGATGGTGGCCCAACTCGCCCGGCTGATGACCAGTGAGGCCAACGCCGACAACCGCTTCGAGGTGATTCGACTCAAGAACGTGGATGCGACCACGGCGGCCGAGGTCATCCAAGAGGTGTTCAACGGGCCGAAGCCGGCGGCGGCCGGGGGTGGCGGCGGTCGGGGCGGCGGCGGCGGGTTCAACCCGCTGGCCCTGCTCGGCCAGTTCGCCGGCATCGGGGCGTCGGCCCCGACCAGCCCGACCGCCGGCCGGGTGCGGGTGGTGGCCGAGAAGTCGAGCAACTCGCTGATCGTGGTCAAGGCCACGGCCTTCGACCTGGCCACCATCAAGAGCCTGCTGGAAGGGGCCATCGACAGCGGCCAAGAGGCCGCCGGCGTGGCCAAGACTTTCACCATCAAGCTGCAGTTCGCCAAAGCGGCGACGGTGGCCGACAAGGTGACGGAGCTGTTCCGCAACCTGACGACCGTCAGCCGGGGCGGCGGTGGGGGGTTCCCGTTCCCGTTCCCCGGGGCACCGCAGCCGCAGGGCAACCAGACGGCCGCCCTCACGGCCGTGGCCGACGAGGCCAGCAACCAAATCATCGTGAACTGCACCGAGGCGGTGTATCTGGAAGTCAAGAAATTGTGCGAGCAGTTGGACAAGTCTACCAAGGACAGCACCAGCGTCGTGCGGATCATCCCCACCCCCGGGTTGGACCCGACCCAGGTGCAGCAGGCCATCGAGGCCCTCACCGGCCGGGCGCCGGCCGGGGCGGGCAACAGCCAGGGCGGGCGGTTCGGCGGCGGCGGGTTCGGCGGCCCTAGCGGCGGGTTCCAGGGTGGCGGTCGCGGCGGCGGCGGGTTCCAGGGTGGCGGGTTCCAGGGCGGCGGCATGGGCCGGCCGGGCGGCGGCCAGGGTGGCGGCCGGCCGGGCGGGCGGAACCAGAGAGCGTCGTTAGACGACGGCGGGGGAGGTCAGCGCCCTTTTGACTTCGCGGGCACGGACGCCCCTCAGAACCTGATTTACGACCCCAGCGGCGACGACCAGGCGAGCGCCGCCGGTCTGCTCCACGACCCGCTGCTGGTGCAGGTCCAGGCGACGCAGCCGGCCCCACAGTCGTCCACAGCCCTTTCCCCGTCGGCCAACGTCACGGTGCTGGCCCTACAGGAACTCGGCGCGGTCAGCGTGGTGGCCGGGTCCGAGCAGGAGATCGCCCTGGTGCAGGAGTTCATCAAACTCCTCCAGAAGCAGGCCGCCGAGAGCGAGACCCAGATTCAGATCGTCCCCCTCCAGCGGGGCGACGCCACCCAGCTCAACTACCTGCTGACCCAGATTTACCAGCGGATCCAGACGACGCCCGGCGGGTCGGTCATCATCAACGGGCCGTCCGCCCAGCCGGCGTTCTTGGGCAACTTCGGGTTCGGCGCGCAGCAGAACCGCCAGCAGCCGGGCCAGGCGGCCGGGTCGCTGGTGTTCATCGCCCTGCCCCGGCTGAACAGCATTCTGGTGGCCGCCCCGAAGTCGCAGATCAGTAAGTTCGTTGAGCAAATTAAGACGCTTGATCGGGACAACGACCCGCAACTGCGGCCGAAGGCGTACCCGCTCAAGAAGGCCAGCGCCCAGGTGGTCAGCCAGGTTCTTCAGAGCTTCATCAACACCCGGTACCCGGGCGACTCGCTCCAGACCAGCCAGACCCGCGTGTTCGCCGACATCCCGAGCAACAGCGTGCTCGTACAGGCGAGCAAGTCAGAACAGCAGGAGATCGAAGACCTCATCAAATATCTGGACGAGAGTACCTCGAAGGCGGTCAACGAGGTGAAGGTGTTCCGGCTGCGGAACGCCTTCGCCGACGAACTGGCGTCGGTGTTAAACACGGCCCTCACGTCCAGCATCCTGAACCCGTCGCTCGGGGCCAACGCCGGCACGCTGGGGGTGACGGCCGGCGGCGGGGCGCAAGGCGGGCAGGCGTTCGGCCAGGCCGGCGGGGCCAACCCGTTCGGCGGCGGCGGACAGCAGCAACTCGGGGCGCTCAACGCCACCGGCGCCCGGCCGGGCGGGGCCGGCGGGATCGGCGGCGCTCAAGCCTTTGGGCTGGGCGGCGGCGGGGCCGGTGGCACCGCCAACCAGTCGCAGTCCGGGCTGACCACCAAGACCACCACCTTGCGGTTCCGCGACAAGGATGGGAACTGGGTCGAGTCCGGGATGTTGGAGGACGTCCACATCACGGCCGACGGCCGCATCAACGGGCTGGTCGTGGCCGCCCCCGAGCGGACCATGCGGCTGCTGGAAGGGCTAATCGCCTCGCTGGACACGGTGTCGGCGGCCCAGTCGTTCGTGAACGTCTACCCGCTGCGGCACGCCGACGCGGTGACGGTCCAGAACCAGCTCACCGCCCTGTTCCGGTCGGCCACGGCCGGGGCCGGCGGGGGGGCCGGGGCCAACCAGTTCGGCGGCCCGGCCGCGGCGACGGCCGGCGGCGGCCAGTTCGGGGCCACCGGCGGCGTCACCCGGCCGCTGCTGACCACCAACGGCAACCCGGCCGACGGGGCCAACCTGATCGACCTGCGGATCACCGCCGACCCGCGTACTAACACGCTGATCGTGGCCGGCAGCCGCGCCGACCTGGACACCATCGCGGCCATTCTGGCACGGCTGGAGGACGCCCCGGCGCTCAAGCTCCGTAACGAGGTGTACAAACTCCGCAACGCCGCCTCGGCCGACGTGGCCGCCGCCGTGCAGACGTTCATCAACGGCAAGATCGGGTTCGTGAACCAGCAGTTTAGCGGGGCCACCGGGCCGACCTCACTGACGACGTTGCGTCAGAGTTTTGTGGTCGTGTCCGAGCCGGTCAGTAACACGCTGAGCATCGCCGCACCGCCGGAGCTGTTCGACGAGATCATGAATCTCGTCCTCAAGATCGACATGACGCCTCCGCAGGTGACGGTGCAGGTGCTGATCGCCGAGGTGCAGCTCGACAACACCGAGCAGATGGGCATCGAAATCGGCATCCAGTCGCCGATCGTGTTCGCCCGCGGCACCACGTCCGGCGCCCCCGGCACCCCCGGGTTCAACTTCAACACGGCCACCGCCGTGGCCAACGGTCTGCCCAACGCCAACCTGTTCAAACAAGACTCGGTCGGCTTCTCCGGGCTGGGCAGCCTGGGGGTCGGCCGTACCGGGGCCAACGGGGTCGGGGGGCTGGTGTTTTCGGCGGCTAGCGACACGGTCAACGTGCTGGTGCGGGCGCTCAAGACCCAGAGCCGGACGGACATCCTCAGCCGGCCGCAGCTCACCATCGTGGACAACCAGACCGGCTTCTTCCAGGTCGGCCAGTCGTACCCGCTGCTCCAAGGGGCCATCCTGTCCGGGGTGGGCACCAGCCAGCAGAACATCGTGTACGAGGACCTTGGCATCGTCATGCGGGTGACGCCCCGCATCAGCCCGGACGGCCGGGTGCTGATGCGGATCGAGCCGCAGATTTCGGCCCCAAACCCGACGCCCATTAATCTGGGTACGTCCGGCATTGCGACTGCCATCGACCGCCAGACTCTTCAGACGACCGTCCACATGGCCGACGGCGAGACCATTGTGCTCGGCGGCTTGATCCGCCGGCAGGATGTCAAGACGGAGAACAAGATTCCCGTCCTCGGCGACCTGCCGTGGGTCGGGGCAGCCTTCCGCTACCGCACTCAGACCCAGCAGCGGCGGGAGCTGCTGTTCATCGTCACCCCGCACATCAGCCGCAACTCGGAAGACTTGGCCCGCATCGCGCTCCAGGAGTCGAGCAAGATGAGCTGGAATTTCGCCGACGTGATGGGCATTCACGGGCACGGCGGGGACGTGCTGAACGGCCGGCGGACGCCGTACTGCCCGCCGGGGGCGGCCTCGCCGTCGGTCGCCTTGACTGCCCCGGCCGTGTTCGGCGACGCCCAGCTCGGCGGTCCGACGGTGGTGCCGCCGACCGGGGTGCCGCTGACCACCAGCCCGGTGGTGACGGTACCCGGCCCCGGCAGCACGCAGCCGGCCCCGCTCATGATGCCGTCGCTGCCGCCGGGGATGACGTTCCCCCAGCCGCAGCCGGTGCCCGGCGGGGTCGCCCCCGGGTTCCCGCCGCAGGCCAACGGCCAGCCGACGGTGTTCGCCCCGCCGGTGACGCAGGCGACCCAGGTCCAGCAACCGGCACCCCAACCCGCGGCCACGGAGGGCCGGTCATGGAAAGTCTTCGGCAAATAGCGGTGGCGGCGGTGGCCGTCGCGCTGAGCGGCTGCGCCGCCACCGACCGGCTGAGCGCCCACTACCTGGACGCCAAGCGGGCGGTCGGCCTCGACCCGGCCGGTGCCAAGTCGGCCACCCACGTGTCGCTCATCATGCAGCGGCGGCTGGCCAGCCTGCCCGACCCGGTGCGGCCGGACGACATGCAGCCCGGGCTGCCGGGGCAGTTGTTCCTGGCCGACGCCGCCGGCAAGCCGACGCCGGCCGCGGGCGACCTGACCGTGACCGTGACCGACGAAACCCAACGGACGCCTGGCCAGCCCCCGAAGACCACCGAGAAGTGGCAGTTCTCCCGGGACGTGCTGGAGAAGCTGCGGCAGAAGGACGACCGCTTCGGCGACTGCTACGTGCTGTTCCTGCCGTGGCCGGCCGACTGGAAAGACGTGACCCGGGTGACGGTTAAGGGACATTACCAGGCGACCGGACAAGTGGCGCTGTTCGCCTCGAACGTGACGATCAACCTGGACGCCGGGCCGCAGGCCGGGCCGGCCGAGTGGCAGAAGGCCGAGCCGTACAAGGCGCCGGCGTTCGACGGCAAGCCGGCCGTCGCCGGGCCGCCGCCCGGCCGGCCGGAGCCGACCCTGTTGCCGGCTCCGTCCCCGGAGCCACTGCCACCAGTCCAGCCGCAGTCGGTTGCCCCCGGCATCGTTGTGCCACAGGCACAGGTGCCCGACGGGCCACTCGTGCCGCAGACCATTGAGATTCGGCGAAGCTGAATGGGTCCGGGTACGCCGCTACCGCGGCGTGCCCGACTCGGTGTTCAGGCTCGGCAGCCGGGCCGTGAGCGGCTCGTCGAGCATGTTGCCGACCGCGTGGTGGGCCGAGTCGCCGATGCCCTGCTGGTAGATCGGCGGGTACACCTGCCCCTTGATGGCTGCGAACGCCCGGACCATGTCCGGGTCGAACTGGCGGCCCTTCTCCTCGGACAGGATGCGGTCGATGACCGGCGGGGCCAGCCCCGGCCGGTACCGCCGGGGCGACATCATGGCGTCCACCGCGTCGGCCACCCCCAGGATGCGGGCGTACAGCGGGATGCCCTCGCCGGCCAGCTTGTCCGGGTAGCCGGCCCCGTCCCACCGCTCGTGGTGGTGCCGCACCGCCGGCCGCAGCCGGTCGAACGGGCGGATGCTGGCCACGATCCGCTCGCCGATCAGCGGGTGCTGCTTGATCGTCTCGTATTCGTCCGGGGTCAGCTTGCCGGGCTTCAGCAGCACCGCGTCCGGGGTGCCGATCTTGCCCACGTCGTGCAGCAGGCCGGCCAGGTACATGTCGCCGCGGGCCGCCTCGGACAGCCCGGCCGCCTCGCCCACCAGCACGGCGATGCGGGCCACCCGCTCACTGTGGCCGGCGGTGTAGGGGTCTTTGGCGTCGATGACGGCGGTCAGGGAGTGCAGCAGACCGACCAGCAGGTGCCGGCTGTTGGCCGCCGCCTGTGCCCGCTGGCTGACCAGCATCCGCAGGGCCAGCCGGGCCAGCAGGCCGTCGGCCTGGGTGAACGGCCGGCCGCCCGCCAGCCGCACGCAGACGATGCACCCGGGGGTCTGGGACGAGCGGGCCAACAGGGCGGTTGCCGGGACACCAGGGCCGACCCACGGCACCACATCGGAGGCCGGGTCCGCGGTGACCAGCAGCCGTCGGGCGAAGGCGGCGCACTCGACTTCAGAAAGCGGGCAACCGGGGGTGAGTGCCCCGGCCCGGCCGGACTGCGTCGAGTACCAGAAGGCGGCGTCGGCTTCGGCCGACTCCTTGGCCGACTCGACCGACAGGCGGATGGCGTCCGTCAGCCCGCCACTGACGGTGAGGCTTTGGAGCAACGATTCCAGCACCGCCCACGAGTCGCGGGCGGCGGGCAGTCTGTCAGCGGCCGGCGTCACCGGGTTTCCTCACGGACCGGACACCCGCAAGCCTAGCACAGATTTGCCCGGCCGTCAGCGGCTGGTCGGACCGTAGCGGTCGGCGTAGTTGCGGGACCGCTCGGCCGGGTCGCGGTCGATGTCGGTGGCCGAGTACTTGGCCCGGCCCCGCCGCTGCCGCTCGACGGCCGAGAGGCCCGGCTCGTCCGGGTCGGCGGCCGTGCGGAGCAGGTCGCGGGGGCGGTCGAACCCGCGGGGGGCGGCCCCCACGTCCCGGTCGCCGCCGCTGTTGCGGCAGCCCGCCATGGCGGACAGGAAGAGCAAGGGAAGTAGCGTCCGTGCCATCATCGGGCCGGCCTCCGCCGGGAGTGGGTCTGATGGATTATCGCCCGGCGGTCAAGCGGGCGTGCGTCCGGGCTTACAGCCGGCGTACCGGCGGCCGGATTGGCGGCGGCGTATCCGGCACCACCGGCCGCTTGAGCCGCCGCCGCCTCGCCGCTACCATGTAATTGCCTGATCGCCCCGTTCGCCAACCCTTCCGGCACCTTCGCCGCGTGGTTGGGCAAGCCCCCCCACCGCCGCGGATCTCATTCCATGCCCGCCCTGCCCGCCCGCCGCCCGGACTACCCGGACGACATCTTCGCCGACACCCGCATGTCGTTCGGCGACCACATCGAAGAACTCCGGGTGTACCTCATCCGGGCGGTGCTCGGCGTCGTGGTCGTGCTGCTCGGCGGCCTGGCCGTCGACGGCATCGGCTACTCGGCCGGCATCAAGTCGGTCGGCTTCGCCCGGCCGCTGCTGGATCTCATCACCGCCCCGGCCGAGGACCAGGTGAAGGCGTTCTACCTGCGGCGGCAGGAGAAGGCCCGCGACCTGCTGCCGGACCAGATGGCCGACCCGGCCGAGGTGTCCGACGTGCGGACCAAGCTGGAGAAGAACGACCGGGACGTGAGCCGGCTGAGCGCCCGCGAGCGGAAAGTCCTCCTCGCCGCCCCGGAGCGGATGCCCCTGCGGCTGCCGGTGAAGGTTCTGGCCGACGCCCTCGGCGTGCCCCCGAAGCCGGGCGGCCCCGAGTTCGTACTGGTGGACGCCGAGGTGCAGCCGGCATGGGTGAGTTACCAGGCCGGCAAGGGCGAAGGCTTCCTCGGCCTGCGGCAGTTCATGCGGACCCAGAACCCGCAGGAGGCGATGGTCGTCTACTTCAAGGTGGCCGTCATGGGCAGCCTGGTGCTGTCGGCCCCGTGGGTGTTCTTCCAACTCTGGTCGTTCGTGGCGGCCGGCCTGTACCCGCACGAGCGGGGGTACGTGTACCGCTTCCTCGGGCCGAGCGTCGGGCTGTTCGTCCTCGGCGTGCTGGTGTGCCAGTTCGTCGTCCTTCCTGGGGCGGTGAAGGCCCTCATCAGCTTCAACGACTACGTCGAACTCGACCCGGACCTGCGGATGAGCGAGTGGCTGAACTTCGCCCTCATGCTGCCGCTCGTGTTCGGCATCTCCTTCCAGACGCCGCTGGTCATGTTCTTCTTCAACCGCATCGGCACCTTCTCGTGGCAGGACTACTGGAGCAAGTGGCGGTACGCCATCATCGTGCTGGCCTTCTTCGCCGCGGTCATCACGCCGACGCCGGACGCCGTCACCATGCTCTACCTGTTCGTGCCCATGTTCGGGCTGTACATGGTCGGCGTCGGCGTGTGCTACTGGTTCCCGCCGGCCCACGAGGCGACGTGGGACGCGGACGAAGACCAGATCGCGGTGTAAGCGGTTCACCGCAGAGGGCGCATGAGGGCGCGGAGGAAGACAAAAGGCTAGAGTTGAAAACTAGGTTCTGACTCTGCTTTTGGTTTTCTCCGTGCGCTCTGCGGTGAACCGCTTGGTTTGGTAGAATGCCGGCATGTCCACGGAGGAAGACCCCGCCGCACCGCTGGTGTCCCTCGTCGGGGCCGGCCCCGGCGACCCCGGGCTGCTGACCGTCCGGGCGGTGGAACTTCTCGCGGCAGCCGACCTGGTGCTGTACGATCAGCTCGTGCCCCGGCGGATCCTCGATTTCGCCGCCCCGCAGGCCGAGACGGTGTGCGTCCGCGAGCTGCCGGGGCCGCACCCCGACAAGTTCCCACACGCCTTCCGCCGACTGGTCGAGGCGGCAGCCGCCGGCAAGCGGGTGGTGCGGCTGAAGGGCGGCGAGCCGCTCCTGTTCGGCCGCGGCGGCGAGGAAGCCGAGAGCCTGCGGCAGGCCGGCATCGACTTCGAGATCGTCCCCGGCGTGACGGCCGCCTTCGCGGCGGCGGCGGACATGGACTTGCCCCTCACCCACCGCGGCAAGTGTTCGGCGGTGGCTCTTGTCACCGGCCACGAGTTGCCGACGCGGCCGGGCACCAAGCTCGACTGGGCGGCCCTGGCCAAGTTCCCCGGCACCATCGCCGTGTACATGGGCATCGCCCGGCTGCCGGTCATCGTGTCCGAACTGTTGCGGCACGGCAAAGACCCGGCCACCCCGGCGGCCGTGGTCGAGCGGGCCAGCACCGGGGCCATGCGACGGGTGTCGGCCCGGCTGGCCGACATCGAGCAGGCTCGTCGGCACGCCGGCTTGGAAGCCCCGGGGCTGGTGTTCATCGGCGACAGCGTCGGCGAGGCGGCGGAGCAGTCGCACGCCGAACGACGGCCGCTGTTCGGCCGGCGGGTGCTGGTGACGCGGCCCGCCCACCAGGCCGGGCCGATGCTGCGGAAGCTGGAACGCCTGGGGGCAGTGCCGAGCCTGCTGCCGGCCGTGGCGGTCCGCGACCCGGCCGACTTCCACCCGCTCGACGCCGCTCTGGCCAAACTGCCGGACGGCTGGGACTGGGTCGTGTTCACCAGCGCGAACGGGGTGGAACGGTTCTTCGCCCGACTGTTCGCTTCCGGCCGAGACGTGCGGGCCGTCAGCCGGGTGCAGTTCGCCGCCATCGGGCCGAAGACCGCCGACGCCCTGAAGGCGTTCCACCTGACCGCCGACGTGGTGCCGCCGGCGGAGTTCAGCAGCGAGGGGCTAGTCACCGCGCTGCGAGAAGCCGTGCGGGGCCAGCGGGTGCTGTTGGCCCGGGCCGACCGCGGCCGGGAACTGCTTCGGGACGAGCTGTCGGCGGTGGCATCCGTCGAACAGGTGGTGGTGTATTCGCAGGTGGACTCGGTGGACCCGCATGCCGAACCGTTGGCCGCCCTGCGCCGCGGCGAGGTCGAGTTCGTGACGCTCAGCAGCAGCAACGTGGCCCGAGCGGTGCTGGCCGCGTTCGACGAAACCACCCGCCAGCGGGTGCTGCGGGGCGAGGTGAAGCTGGTCTGCATCAGCCCGGAGACCGGGCGGGCGGTCCGGACGCTCGGCCTGCCGGTCGCCGCCGAGGCAACCACCTTCACCGAGGACGGGCTGATCGCGGCAGTGCGAGGGCTGGCGTAGGGCACGGTTCACCGTGCCGTGTTCGCACGACGCGGTGAACCGTGCCCTACTTCAAGTCGCGGCTGGCGTTAAACCCCAGGTACCCGACGGCCGCTGCCGCCAGCAGCCCGAAGATGTCCGTGAGGAAGAACGGACCGCCGCCGAACGGTATGCCCAGAACGAGGTCGAGCAGGAACAGCAAGCCCATGACCGCGGCGACACCGAGCGCGCCGTAGCACATGTACTTTTCCATCGCCCCCCCTGGTGCCGCCGCGACGGCCGTCATCGGTCTGCCCTCCCGGTGTGGCCGGTCCGCGGGCGTGTACGTGCGGAAAGTGTATCGCCCCTTGCGGATGCCGCAACCGCCCGCCCGGCAATCTTGCCCCAACCCGCCCGGTTGCCCCCCGCAACCCCGGCAGAACGGGCGCAGCCCGGCCGCCGGGCGGATAGGCTGAACGTATCCCCCTCCACCGGACACCCCCCATGCCTGTCGCGCCGCTCAGCCGCTACGCCGTCCACCTCCGCCCGCAGGACAACATCGCCGTCGCCAGCCGGGCGGTGCCCGCCGACGCCGACTTGCAGTTCGACGGCGGCACCGTCCACACCCCGGCGGCGGTCAAGATGGGCCACAAGTTCGCCGTCCGGCCGATCCGCGACGGCGAGCCGGTACTGAAGTTCGGCCAGGTGATCGGGTTCGCCGGCCGGGACATCGCCGCCGGCGAGCACGTCCACGTCCACAACGTCCGCCTCGGCGCGTTCGAGCGGGACTACGCCTTCAGCACCGAGGTGCCGGCCCCACAGCCGCCGCCGGCCGAGTGGCGGACGTGGCAGGGGTTCGACCGCGGCACCAGCCGGGCCGCCCACCAGCGGTACGGCACCCGCAACTACCTGGCGATCATTTCCACGGTCAACTGCTCGGCCAGCGCCAGCAAGTACATCGCCGAGCGGGTGAAGGCGAGCGGCCTGCTGCGGGACTACCCGCACGTGGACGGGGTGGTGCCGATCGTCCACAAGATGGGCTGCGCCCACCAGTACGAGGGGCCGGACCACCGGCAGCTCGAACAGACCCTGTCCGGGTTCGCCAAGCACCCGAACGTGGCGGCATACCTCCTCGTCGGCCTCGGCTGCGAGATCGCCCAGGCCACCCACCTGATCGAGGCCGAGGGCATGGGGCTGATCCAGCTCGGCGGGGTGGCCAGCAAGACGCCGGTGCTGACCATCCAGGAGGCCGGCGGCATCGGCAAGACGGTGGAAGCGGGGGTGAAGGCCATCGCCGACCTGTTGCCCCGGGTGAACGACGTGCGGCGGGTGACGCTGCCGGCCCGGCACCTGATCCTCGGGACGAACTGCGGGGGGTCGGACGGCAACAGCGGGATCACGGCTAACCCGGCCCTCGGGGTGGCCTCCGACCTGTTGGTACAACAGGGCGGCACCACCGTCCTCGGCGAGACGCCGGAGATTTACGGGGCCGAGCACGTCCTCACCCGCCGGGCCGTGACGCCGGCCGTCGGCCAGAAGCTGGTGGACCGCATCAAGTGGTGGGAGTGGTACACCGGGGTGTTCGGGGCGGAAATCAACAATAACCCGTCGCCCGGAAACAAAGAAGGTGGCTTGACCACAATCTACGAGAAGTCGAACGGAGCCATCGCTAAAGCCGGCACGACGGCGATGGTGGACGTGGTGCGGTACGCCGAGCCGGTGACGGCCAAGGGGTTCGTCGTAATGGACACGCCGGGGTACGACCCGGTGAGCATGACCGGCATTGTGGCCGGCGGGGCCAACGTGTGTGTGTTCACGACGGGCCGGGGCAGCGTGTACGGGTGTAAGCCGGCTCCGTGCCTGAAGGTCGCCACCAACACGCCGCTATACCGGCGGATGGAGGGGGACATGGACATCGACGCCGGGGTGGTGCTGGACGGCACGTCGGTGGCCGACGTGGGCCGGCAAATCTTCGAGGCGGTGCTGGCGACGGCCAGCGGCGAGCGGACCAAGAGCGAGCTGCACGGCGTCGGCGAGGAGGAGTTCGCCCCGTGGCAGATCGGCCCGACGCTGTGATAGACTGGAAATAACCGACCGGAGGGTAGGCGATGAGCGAGCTAGCGGCAAAAGTGATCGAACAGGTGATGGCCCTTTCGCCGAACGACCGCACGGCCGTCCGCCGGGCGTTGCGGGACCAGCGGCTGGCCGAACTGGGTGATGAAGACGCCCGCGTGCTCCAGGAGCGGTCGGACTCGGTCCACAACGGCGGGGCAGTGCTGATCGACGCCGAGGAGTCCGTCCGACGGATTCGAGCGAAGCTCGAACGCGCTCGGGCGGCGACATGACCACGGTTCGCGTCCACCCGGCAGCGGAGTCGGAAGTGTTCGAGGTCGCGCGGCGGTACGACCGCCGGTTGGTCGGCCGTGGGGATCGCTTCCTCGACCAAATCGCGGTCGTGTACAGGCGGATCGAATCCCAGCCCCGTGCCGCCTCGCTCGTCACCCGGCCGGCCTCCGGCCGCGAAGTGCGTCAGGTGGCGACCCGGCGGTTTCCGTACGTCGTGACTTACGAAGTGTTACCGGCCGAGGCCGTGGTGCTCCAAGTTCGCCACGCCGGCCGCCGCGGTCAGCCGTGGCGGCGACGCACGCCGTGAGTTCCAACCTGGAGGACGACCGATGAGCGAAGCGGCAGTAAAAGTGTTAGAGCAGGCGATGGGCCTGCCGGAGGATGACCGCCGGTGGGTTGCGGACCGGCTACACGAGGCTGGTGTCACTGACGCTGCGACGTTCCACCCGGACCAGGTGCCGGCGGACGTGCAGGATGAGATCATGGCCGAGGTCGAACGGCGGATGGCCGCGTATGACGCCGACCCGACGCCGGGGCGGCCGTGGCCGGAGGCGCTAGCGGACATCCGGGCACGGTTTGCCAGTTGGAAGGCGAGCCAGTGACACTCGTTACTCAGTATCAGGCCGACTTGGATGTGACGGAGGCCGCCCGTTGGTTGGAGCTTCTTAACACCGGCAGCGGTGATCGATTCCTGTCGGCCGTCGAAGACTTCCTGAACGACCTGCCCCGAACACCGCGGCAGTTCGAACGGGTCAACCGGCCACCGCGTGGGCGTGAAGTTCGGCAGGGCCAGGTACGGGGCTACGAGTTCCTGGTCACTTACGAAGTGACGGCCACCCAACTCGTCGTCTGGTCGGTCGGCCACGCCCGGCAGCGGTCGCAGCCGTGGCGGCGGCGGCTGGCCCCGTAACGACAGCGGGCCGGGGTTTCCCCCGGCCCGCCATGTCAGCAGTAGGCCCCGATGTTAGTCGAGCCAGTCGCCCGGCAGCACGCCGCCGTCGTTCGGGTTGAGGGCGGCGGCCCAGATTCCCGACCCCGACTTCGACTCGTCGATGGTGTGAACGCTGCCGTCCAGCAGCAGCACCAACAGCCCGGCAGAAGTTGACCCCTGAGCAGCGAACGGGTTGCAAATGTCGTTGGGGTTGGAGCCGGCCCCCTTCGGCTTGAGCTGGATTTTCGGCAACGCGGTCGAGAACGTGCCAGCCGTGTCAGTAAAGTTGGTGGCGTAAATCGGCAGGTACGTCAGCAGACTACCAGCCGTATCGTTGATGGCAAACGGTCCGCCAGACTGCCCAATGTTTACGCCCGAAGTACTGATCCCTCCCTGCGCCACAGTTGCACCAGGGTTTCCGGCCGTGGCTACCACCCCCGGCAACGACCAGATGCCACCGCCCGCGGGAAGCCCAGTCGAGCCGCCGCCCGCACAGTAGCCGTACTTTTCGACGAACGCCACCGTGTTCGAGTCCCCATCCTTGACCGGCTTGGCCAGCCTAGCGTCTGTATTTGCAGGCGAAGTCATCTTAGTGGTCCGTTCGACACCGGGAGCGAACCGATACGCACCGTTGGACGTGGTCGCGGATGGCGAACCGGGCATCCCGAACGCCTGGGCATTGGCCGCATAACTGGTCCCGGCATAGTCAGTAGCACCAACCTTCACCAGACCGTTCTGGAGAGTGAAGTCGAGCGGGCTAACGTACGTCTTGATCACCTGCACCCGGATGGTGCCGCCAGCAGCGGTGAACGGCTCCACCCACTCTGAATTCATACCTGGGCCAGGCAGCGGCTTCAGATACGAGTTATCCTGTTCGATGTATGGCAACAGGACCGTGAAGATCGTCCCGTTGACGTTCATCTTGCTGTTGTTGTTGACATCGCCCGGGATGCTGATCAGCGGGGGCAACCGCTTCTTGGCCGCCTCGAAGGAGGCCATCGCAATGCCCATCTGCCGCAGGTTGTTGCTACTCTGTAGGCGGGCCGCCGCCTCTCGCACCTTCTGCACCGCCGGCAGCAGCAGCCCGATCAGAACCGCGATGATCGCAATGACCACCAGCAGTTCAATGAGCGTGAACCCCGGCCGCAAGCGGCCTCGTCGTAGGAAACTGGTCACAAAACACTCCGTGTGGGGCCATGCACCCGTCGGGCAATAAACTGTAGCTGCCTCGGCCGGACGCACAATCACCCACCTCTCTTGTACGCCAGGGTTCAGCCGGGTGGAAGGGAAATTGCATCGGACGACGCGATTTTCTGATTGCCCCACCGCCCGCCGTCCGGGTCTGATGCGGCCATGCTCGCACTCGCACTGCTGCTCGTTCCCCAGCCGCCGGCCCTGGCCGACTGGACGCCCCGCCCGGCCACCGGCCTGGCCGAGCCGTGGGAGAAGGCCACCGATAAGGACTGGGCCGACGGCCGGTTCCGGCTCACCGACACCGGCCCGTTCCTGAACGCCACCTTCCGCCTGCCGGCCGCCGGCGGCAAGCTGGTGGTGAAAGGCACGGCCATCCGCCTGCCCGGCGGCGGCATGGTGTTCGACCGCAACGCCGCCCGCCCCGTGGCCGGCTGGGTCGGCGGCTACGTGTTGCTCTCGGACCGCCGCTTCGGGCTGATGAACACGCCGACGCCGGTGGGCCAACCCGTGTTCCAGGCGCCAGCGGAGCCGGCCGGGCCGGACGGGGCCGGCGTGACGAAGCCGCTGCCGCCGGGGTCACGCCGCTACCGCGGGCTGAGCCTGGACGGCGACGGCGTGGTGGTCCACACCGCCGAGAACGGGGCCGAGACCCGCACCCGGTACACGATGGACAACGGCAAGGTGGCCGAGCGGCCGGCGACGGTCGGCGAGCCGGACCGCCGCTGGGGCGAGCCGCTGGTCACGCCGCTGGTGAAGGGCAGCGAGGCCGGCCCGTTCGCCATCGACACCCTCACCCTGCCGACCGACAACCGCTTCAGGGCTTTGCTCTTCTGCACCGGCCTCGACTTCCTGCCGGACGGCCGACTCGCCGTCTGCACCGCCCACGGCGACGTCTGGCTGGCGACGGTGGACGAGAAAGCAGCGACGGTGAGCTGGCAGCGGTTCGCCACCGGCCTGTACCAGCCGATGGGGCTGAAGGTGGCCGGCGGCAAGCTGGTGGTGCTGGAGCGGGGCCAGCTCACCCGGCTGCACGACACGAACGCCGACGGCGAAGCCGACTTCTACGAGTGCCTGAGCGGCGACTGGCACGGGGCCGGCGGCGAACACGCCTACGACACCTGCCTGGAGACCGACCCGGCCGGCAACTTCTGGTTCTTCAAGACCGGCGACACCGACACGCCGCACGGCGGCTGCCTGCTGCGGGTGAGCAAGGACGGCGGCACCCCGGAGGTGATGGCCACCGGCTTCCGCCACCCGATCGGGCTGGGGATGTCGCCGACCGGGCACGTCAGTGGGGCCGACCAGGAGGGGAACTACATGCCGGCCACCCGCATCGACGAGTACCGCCGGGGCGGGTTCTACGGCGACCTGCGGGCACACCACCGGGCCACCCCGCCGGCGACTTACGACGGCCCGCTGTGCTGGCTGCCGCGGGAGGTGGACAACTCGGCCGGCGGCCAGGTGTGGGTGCCGGCCGGGGCGTTCGGCCCGCTCGGCGGCAAGCCGCTACACCTGTCCTACGGCCGGTGCAAGGCGTTCGTGCTGCTCCGCGACGAGTTCCTCGGCGGCACCCAGGGCGGCGTCTGGGACTTGGGGCTGACCTTCCTGAGCGGGGTGAAGTGCGGCCGGTTCGGGCCGGACGGGTCGCTGTACGTGGCCGGGCTGAACGGCTGGCAGACCGCCGCGAAGGCCGACGGTTGCGTGCAGCGGGTGCGGCTCACCGGCAAGCCGCTCGACGTGCCGACCGACCTGAAGGTGACGAGCGACGGGGTGGCCCTGACGTTCAGCCGGCCGCTCGACCGGGCCGCCGCCGAGAACCCGACCAACTACCGGGCCGCCCGCTGGAATTACGTCTGGTCGAAGGAGTACGGCTCGCCGCGGTTCCGGGCGAGCGACGGGGCCATCGGCCAGGATGAGGTGGCGGTGACGGCAGCCAAACTGTCGGCCGACGGCCGGACGGTGCGCGTGTCACTCGCCGGTATGGCCCCGGTGATGCAACTGCAAGTGGGGCTGAACGTGCCGGCGGCCGACGGCCGGCCGGTGACAGGGGCGGTGTACCTGACACCGCGGCATGTGCCGGCAGACTCCTCTGGTCGTAACCCGAAGCGCTAGCGAGGAACATCCTCCCTCGCCAGCGCTTCGGGCTACGACCAGCATCACTCGGCCGGCAGCAGTTGCTCGAAGATGCCGAGCAGTTCCGGCCACTCGACCCGGAAGCGGAAGGTGAGTTCCAGCCCGGACTCGGACCGGCGGGCGACCGGGTCGGCGGCGGCCAGGCGGTCGCACACCGGCTTGAGCGGCGGCCGGGCCGTCGGCAGCTTGCCGGCCAGTTCCAGGCTGACGAAGTCGAGCAGCGCCGAGCGGTCCGGCCCGGCCAGCGTCACGCTCACCGCGAACCCGTCGCCGTCCGGCACGGCCCGGGCGGCCAGCCAACTGACCCGGCCGGCCGACAGCTTGTCGCCGCCGGGCATGGTGAACCCGCCGTCGGCGGCGAACCCGACGGCCGGCGACCCTTCGCCGGCCGCCCGCACGGCCGCTTGCAGGTCGGCCGTCAGCCCGGCCGCCGGCCGGCCGGTCGCCCGCCGGGCTTCCAGCGCGGTCTTATCAGTCGGGTTGGTCGCCGCCACGACGGCCGGCTCGCCGACCACCACCGCGTCGCCGTCCACCAGCGACACCGTAGCCCGGTTCAGCTTGGCCGGGTCCAGCCCGGCCGCCGCCAGCTCCCGCAGCACCCGGGCCAGCCGGCCGTTGTTGGCCGTCGGCAGCCGGCCCGCCACCGATGACGGCTTGAGCAGCACTACGGCCGACGCGCGGTCGGCTACCGCGTCCAGCCCGACCACCGGCCGGACTGCCGCCGCCGGCTCTTTGCCGCCCTCCGGAGTCGGGGCCACAGTCGGCGGGGTCGGCGTGGTCGGCCCGCGGCTGAGGAGCAGCGCCACCACCCCGAGAATCAGCACGGCAGCCACCCCAGTGGCGATCAGCGGCCACACCGGCTTCTTGCGGCGGGGCGGGCGGCGGGTGGGCCGGGGCCGGCCGGCCGGCGGCGTGTCCGGGGCGGCCGGCAGCCGGTCGGTGGACGGCGGCACCGCCGTCCGCCGGCGGGCCTCGCTGCCGGCCGCCGGGGTCCGCGACGGGGCCACCCTCACCCCGCCGGAGCTGGGCGTGCGGTCGCCCCGCGACGGCCCGGTGGGCGGCCCCGACGGCTTCACTTTCAACCGCAGCGACCGGGCCGGCGCCGGAGCGGCGACCTGCGCGGCCGGTTGGACGGCGGTCGCCGCTTTCGGTGCCAGCGAGAACGGGTCGGCCACGGCCGCCACCTCCGGCACCGCGAACCCCGGGCTGTACGGCAGCAGCGCGCTGGCCACCTCGGCCGCCGTCTGGAAGCGGTCGGCCGGGTTCTTCTGCATCAACTGGCTGACCACGTCGGCCAGCCCGCGGGGCACGTCCGGCCGGCCCACCCGGGCGTCCGGCACCGGCTCGGTGTGGTGCTTGAGCAGCTTGTCGATGGGGCTGCCGCCGTCGAACGGCGGCCGGCCGTGGAGCAGGAAGTACAACGTGCAGCCGAGCGAGTACAGGTCGGCCCGGCCGTCCACCGTGCTGGAGTTCTTGGCCTGTTCCGGGGACATGTAATCTGGCGTGCCGACCACCGTGCCGTCGCGGGTCAGGTCGCTGCTCGTGTGAACGTCGTCGTCGCCCATGAGCCGGCGGACGAGGCCCATGTCGAGGATTTTTACCCCCGTCAGGGCAGTCGCGCCGGGCAGCGCGCGGTCCCCGTAGGCCAGCAGGTTGGACGGCTTCACGTCCCGGTGGACGAACCCGCGGTCGTGGGCGTGCTGCAGGCCGAGGGCCGTCTGGCGGACGTACTCGACCGCCTCCGCCGGGTCGGCCAGCCCCCGCTCGGGCGGCCGGCCGTACTCCCGCACCAGCCGGCTCAGGTCGGTGCCGTCGATGTACTCCATGGCCAGGTAGTACCGCCCCTCGTGGGTGGCCTCGGCCAGCAGCTTGATGATGTTCGGGTGGTCGAACGAGGCCGCCGCCTGGGCCTCCCGGGCGTACCGCTTCTGCACCACCGCGTTGGCCATCAGGTGCGGCCGCACCACTTTCAGGGCCACAAGGGTGCCGGTGTCCGCGTGGACGGCCCGGTACACCTTGCCCATGCCGCCCTCGCCGATCTTCTCGCAGATCAGGTACGGACCGAACAGCAGTTCGTGGATGCGGGCGTGCTTGAGCTTGCCGGCCTGGTAGCGGGTGGCGAGGCCGATGTTGGCCAGCCGCTCGCCGACCGCCGGCCAGTCGGCCGCCCCGGCTAGCGCGCGGTCGACCGCTGCCCGGTCGGCGGTCGGGTCGGCGGCGAACAGGCCGCGGAGCAGTCGGGCGGTCTGGTCCGGGTCCATGCCGGCGGTCGGTGAGGGCGGGGGTGGGATCGAGGGATTTTACTACAGACGGGCGGCCGGGTGGGCGAAATCTACCCGAGTCGGCGGTGATCCCCACGGGCCGCGGTGGTTTCGCCCGCACTAGACTAGTTTAGCCGCCGCCCGACCCCCAGGTGCCACATGGACCCGTTCCCCCGCGGCGAGAACGACCCGGCCTACCGCTGGGCGTTCGTCGCCTGGATGATCCTGTTCTTCGGGGTGTTGAGTCTGGGCCTGGCCAACTTCCTGTACGGGGTGGTGAAGACCCGGTTCGGGGGATGATGCGGGCCGGTCAGCGGGGCACGAACAGCCGCTCCAGTGCCCGCACCCCGGTCACCCGCCCGTCCCGGCCGACGAACTCCACCGGCCGGTCGGCCAGGTGGCCGTCGGTCATGCGGAAGGCGTGCCCGCCGGCCGCCGCCAGCGCGGTGCGGAACGCCCCCCACGCGAACACCAGCCGCCCGCCCTCGACGGCCACCGTCGCCTCACCGAACGCCGGGTCGGTGTAGGTTCCCGCGTAGCGATCGAGTGGCAACTCCGGGGCGGCCCCGGACGGCAGCGGCGGCACCGCGTCCCGCTCCGCATCGACCTTCTGGAAGTGGGCGTCCCAGTCCCGCCCCGCCCCGCCGATGGCAAGGTCGGCCAGCGTGTAGGCGAGCGCCACCGGCATGGACGTGCGGTCCTGGTTGGCCAGAACGGCGACCCCGACCCGCTCCCGCGGCAGCAGCAGCAGCACCGCGCGGAAGCCGTCGATCCGCCCGCCGTGGGCCAACACCGGCGAGCCGCGGCGGTCGAACAGCACCCAGCCCATCCCGTAGCTCGCCTGCACCGCGTCCGGGTAGGTGGAGCCGATGTCCGGGTCGGCCAGCGGCATCGGGGTGTGCGGCCGGTGGGTCTCGTGCAGGTTCTTCGCCGAAACCAGTTGCCGGCCGTTCACCGCCCCGTCGGCGAGCTGGAACTTGAGCCAGGCGGCCAGCCCGGCGGCAGTCGCGTGTAGCGACCCGGCCGGGTTCGGCTCCGCGAATCGGTGCGTGTCGGTGACGTGGCCGGCCCGGTCGTGCGGCGTGGCCCGGTCGGCGAACCGCTCGGCCTCGGCGGTGGTGAGTGCCGCGTCGGCCATACCGAGCGGGCCGGTCAACCGCTCGCGGAGTAACTCAGCCCACGACTTGCCGCCGGCCGCCGCCGCCGCCCGGCCGGCAGCGATGACATTGGTGCTGTTGTAAAAGTAGCTGCCGCGGAACACCCCCTCCGGCCGGAGTTTGCCCGCCCGCCGCAGCGTTTCGTCCAGGTTCCACGGCGCGCGGTACCAGAGCAGGTCGTGGCCGCCGACGCCGGTGCGGTGGCTGAGCAGGTCGCGGAGTGTTACCAGGGCGTCGGCGTGCGGGTCGGTCAGGTGGAAGTCGGGCAGGTGCGTCCGCACCGGGTCGTCCCAGCCGAGCCGACCGTCGTCCGCCAGGCCGGCGAGCAGGGCGGCGGTGAACCCTTTCGTACACGACGCCAGCGGGAACAGGGTGTCGGCCGTGACCGGCTCCGGCTTGCCGGCCTCCCGCACGCCGACGCCGGCGGCCACCACGGTCCGGTCGCCCCGGACCACCGTGACGGACACGCCCGGCACCCGCCAGACTTTGCGGGCGGCGTCGGCGCGGGCGGTCACGACATTCGCGCTGAGCGGGTCGGCCACTAGCAGTCCGAGGAGAACGCCAACAAGCATGGGAGCAGTCCCGGAAAAGCGAGCGGCCCGCGGACAGTCCGCGGGCCGCAGCAGTTACCAGTATCCGAGCCGGTTACAGGGCAGACGAGCCGCTGAACCCGATCTTGCCGCCGCCGCCGCCGAACCCGCCCTGACCGCCACCACCCCCTAACCCGCCCTGGCCACCGCCACCGCCGCCAATTTGCCCGCCGATACCGCCACCGATCTGGCCGCCGCCACCGAACCCACCTTGGCCGCCGCCGCCGCCGATCCCACCTCCCCCGATGCCACCACCGCCACCACCGATGCCACCACCGCCGCCACCGATGCCCCCACCCGCTCCACCGCCCTGGCCGGTTGACGGGGCCGGGTTGACGTGATACTGCGGGCGAATGCCGATGCCGGTGTAGCCGTAGAAGCCATTTTGCACCGGCGGTAGACCCGAGGCGCCCATGCCCAGGACACCACCCCCGCCGCCGCCACCGATGCCGCCGCCGCCCTGACCGCCGCCGCCCTGGCCGCCACCGCCCTGGCCGCCAACGCCACCACCGATGCCGCCCTGACCACCACCCCCGCCGACACCGCCTCCACCGCCGATGCCCCCGCCACCCTGGCCCCCACCGCCGATGCCCCCACCGCCACCACCGGAACCGAGCAGGTTGAAGAACTGGTTGGGGTCAGTGGGCCGCAGCGACGGGCGGACCAGGGAGCCGTAACTGCCCGGGTCCGGTTGGTATCCCGGGAACAGCGGCGGGTTGTTGGCCCCCGGCACGAACGGCCGGAACACACCATACGGGGGAGACGACCGCGGTCGTCCTTGGGCCTGGGCCTCGTTCACCGGGGCCACCACAGCCGACACCCCGGCAAGCCCGGCCGACGTGACGACCAAACCACGGATCAGTTTCCGCACCATCGGGGTCACCTCAGAGTTAGCGGCAGCGGGGTGCCAGCCGGCGGCAGATCCGGCGGCTGTTGTCTCATCTTCCCAGCCGGCCGGACCGGGGTCAACTTGGAAACCGTGGCCGGGTGGTCGGCCGAAGCCGGCAGGGCAGTAAAACCGGCGACCCCACCCCGCCAACGCCCCTAGCTTGACGGGCGTTGGCCGACATCCGCCGATTTCCCGCCGTCCAGCCCGGAAAACCGGCATTCCGCGCTTGACCGGCCGGGGCACCTCGTTATTGTCCGCCGTCTCTTTGCGACAGGCCTCGCGTTGGCGGAACACGCCGGCATGAGGTGCCCGTATGGTCGGGCGGGGTTGCCAGTGGTGGGGGAGCCACCGGCGGCCGACAGTCGCGGGCGAGGTCAACCGTAGTCAGGGGGAATGCGGCTTATGTGCCAGACACTGTACCGAGGGTGCCTGCTCGTCACGGCCGCCCTCTCGCTCGGGGGGGCAGGCCGGGGTTACGCCCAATACGGCGGCTACCCGGTGAGCGGGCTGCCCGAGGAGAACGTACCCATCCCGACGGGGAACCCCGGCGGCCACGGGTTCTACACGACCGGCGGGTTCACCATGCTCACCATGACCAAAGGTCTGGGCGAGCAGGCCATCGCCCTGCGCGGGCTGTACGACAGCGGCGGCCTGGTGACCGGGGCGCCGGGCACGTTCATCGGCAGCAACCCGCCGAAGGTGGCCCTGAACAGCGAGCAGGTGGGGCGGACGTCTTGGATGCCCGGGTTCACCATCGGCCTCGGGTACAAGCTGGACAACGGGGTGAGCGTATACAGCAACTACACCCAGACCAAAAAACAGACGTATATTGCCGGGGCCAGCCTGGCCCCGCAGTTCGGCCACGGCATCAACTACCAGCCGAACCTGTCCGAGACGTACCTGACCGCCCCGGTGTACAACTTCACGCCGGACTACGCCGGCCCGGCCGTCAAAACCCAGAGTGACTTCCTCGACCCGAACCTGTCGAGCGGAAACTTCTACGGGATTTGGAACGGGGCGAACGTGATGAACATCGAGTTCCAGCACAAGTTCACGGCCGGCGAGATCGGCGCCCGGGTGCCGGTGCTGGACACTGACTTCAGCCGCGTGTACATGCTCGGCGGGCTGCGGTACGCCTGGTTCTTCGAGCGGTTCCGCTGGCGGACCGTGTCCAGCGACATCAACGGCATCAGCTTCCCGTCGGACACGGCCACCTACACGAACACCCTGAGCCAGCACCTGTACGGGCCGTTCCTCGGCTGCGGGCACGAGGTCTACCTGGGCAAGCGGTTCTCCGTCAGCCTGGACACGACCGGGGCCATGCTGCTCAACTTCAACAAGGAGCGGGCCAAGTACAAACTGGGCGACGCCACCACGGCCAACAAGCGGAGCCGCAACGACTTCCTGCTGACGCCCAACGCCAACGCCGACGTGAACCTGCTGTGGTTTCCGATCGAGGGGGTGCAGGTGAAGCTCGGGTACACCGTGCAGACGTACTTCAACACCAAGTACATGAAGGAGCCGGTGGCCTTCGACTACGGGGCCATCGACCCGGCCTACCGGGACGGGTACTTCCGCATCGTGCACGGGATGAACGTCGGGGTCGGGCTGTTCTTCTAGCCGGGGCCGCCCGCGACTCCCCCGATTCTTCGCCCCGCCGGGCCGGACTTAGAATCCCCGACACCACACGCCGCGGCCCGTCCGTTTGGGATGGGGCGGCGGCCGGGGTTCACGTCCCACACCGACCGAGGAGCAGGCATGACCGACGGCCCACCGGACGCGGGGTACACCCCCCGCACAGCCCTCACCTGGGCCGACACGTTCAAGGTGTTCCAGGTGGCCCTGGACCCCCGCAAGCTGGCCGTCGCCGCCGCCGGCATCCTGGTCATGTCCCTCGGCTGGTTCCTGCTCAGCTACCTGTTCTGGGGCAGCGTCAGCGAGCCGTCCCGGGACGACCCGCGGTTCAGTAAGGAGCAGGTGGCCAAGGACTGGCAGGGCCGCAAGGTGAACGGCAAAGACTTCACCGAAGACCAGTTGGCCGAGGAGGGCGTCCGCCGGCACGAGCTGGCCGTCAAGTCGTATAAGTCCTGGGCCGACCTGGCCGGGCCGGGCGGCCGGCTCCGCACCCTGCCGTGGAACGAGTACCGCGGCCCGAACCCGTTCAGCCTGGTCACCGAGCTGGTCAGCGGCACCCCGCTCGAACGCCAGCAGTTGGCGGCCGAGTTCTTCGGCGGCACCGTGCCCGTGCTGGTCGAGCCGCTCAGCAAACTGCTGCTGCCGATGGTGCGGATGCTCGACCCGTCCGCCACCCTCGGCCAGCGATTCTACCTGCTGCTGTGCCTGGTGTGGAGCGTGGCCACCTGGGCGTTCTTCGGCGGGGTCATCACCCGCATCGCGGCCGTCCAGCTTTCGGGCAAGGACCGGCTGAGCCTGCCCGAGGCCGTCAAGTTCGTGGTCGCCCGATACACCAGCTACCTGCTGAGTCCGCTCGTGCCAGTCGGGCTGATCCTGGTCATCGCCCTGCTCATGGCCCTGTACGGCATGGTGGCCCTCATCCCGTTCGTCGGCGACGTGCTCCTGTACGGGTTGGGCCTGCCCCTGGTGCTACTCGGCGGGGTCGTGCTGGCCGTCCTGCTCATCGGGCTGGTCGGCTACCCGCTGATGTTCGCCACCATCAGCGTGGAAGGCACGGACACGTTTGACGCCATCAGCCGGGCGTACAACTATGTGTTCCAGGCCCCGTGGACGTACCTCGGCCGCGGGCTGGCGGCGGTGCTGTATGGCGCCCTCGTCACCTTCTTCGTGGTGTTCGCCGGGTCGCTGGCCGTGTACATGGGCAAGTGGGCAGTTAGCCAGGCGCCGCTGTCCGAGTACACCAACCGCAAGCCGGACTACCTGTTCATCTACGCCCCGGAGTCGTTCGGCTGGAAGGAACTGTTGCTGAAGGGCAGCCCGGCCGAACAGATGGACGCCACCCCGGCCAACCCGATCACCGGCCGGCGGACCATCGGCTCGGTGGACGTGAACCCGTCGGCGGCCAACGACTACCGCTCCAGCCTGTGGCTGACGGAGAAGATCGGGGCCGCCCTGGCCAGCATCTGGCTCACCCTGGTGCTGCTGCTGGTGATCGGCTTCGGCTACAGCTACTTCTGGTGTGCCAGCGTGCTCATCTACCTGGCCATGCGGCAGAAGGTGGACGAGACCGAACCGGACGAAATCTACCTGGACGACGACGCCCCGGAGCCGCTGCCGCCGCCGGCCGGGGTGACGCTGCCGAGCGGCCCGGCGGCCGGCGGGCTGAGCCTGCCGACCACCACGGCCCCGGAGCCGGTGGCCCCGCCGGTCCCGCCGGTGAAGGTTGACGGTCCGGTGATGCCGCCGACGCCGCCGGCGGGGTGAAGTCGTCAGCGAACGCGGCTCACACCAGGAATGGACGCCGCCTCATGCCCCGCCCCGTCTTACTGTTCACCGGGCCGTTCGCCGACGTGCCGTTGGACGCCCTCGCCGGCAAGGCCGCCGACTGGGGCTACCAGGGCGTCGAACTCTGCTGCTGGGGTGACCACCTCGAAGTGCAACGCGGCCTGTCCGACGACGCCTACCCGGCCGGCCGGGTAGACCTGCTGGCCCGCCACGACCTGACGCTGGCCGTGGTCGCCGCCCACAAGGTCGGGCAGGCCGTCTGCGACGTGATCGACGAGCGACACAAACACCTCGTGCCCGAATACGTGTGGGGCGACGGCGACCCGGCCGGGGTGAGTTCCCGGGCCGTCGCCGAGCTGGTGGCCACGGTGCAACTGGCCGAGCGGGTCGGGGCCGGCGTGGTGAGCGGGTTCACCGGCTCCGGCATCTGGGGGTATGTCGCCGGCTACCCGGCCCCGCGGCCGGGGGTGGTGGCGAACGCCCTGAGCGAGTTCGCCGACCGCTTCGCCCCGGTACTGGAGGCGTGCCGGGAAGCGGGCGTGCGGTTCGCCTGCGAGGCCCACCCCGGCCAACTGGCCTTCGACCTGTACTCGGCCGAGATGGTGCTGGACGCCGTGGACGGCCGCGAGGAGTTCGGCTGGACGTTCGACCCCAGCCACCTGCACTGGCAGGGCGTGGACCCGGTGGCGTTCCTCCGCCGGTTCCCCGACCGCATCTACCACGTCCATGTGAAGGACGCCGCCCTGACGCTCGACGGCCGGGCCGGGGTGCTGGCCGGCTACTTCCCGAGCGGGGACGGCCGCCGCGGCTGGCAGTTCCGCAGCCCCGGCCGCGGCGGCATCGACTGGGAGGCGGTCGTCCGCACGCTCAACGAGATCGGCTACGACGGCCCGCTGAGCGTCGACTGGCACGACGCCGGCATGGACCGCGAGTACGGCGCCGCCGAGGCCTGCCGGTTCGTGCGGGGGCTGGACTTCGACCCGCCGGGGAAGCGATGACCACCGCCGACCTTGACGCCATCGACGTGCTGAAGGCTGCCTGGACCGACCGCCTGGTGCGGCTGCGCCAGCCGGTGCCGCCGATGTTCGCCCGCTTCGCCGGAACGGTGGGGCGGGTGGTGACGGTCAGCTACAGCGGCCGGACGGTGGTCGATTTCGGCGACGGCGCCTGGACCGACGTGCCCGACTTCGCCGCCGTGCTGGAAGACGTGACCGACGAGGCCGAGCGGAAGCAGTACGACCCGTCCGCGAACAGTGCCCAGCCGCAGCCGGGCCGGCAGGCGTAAGCTGGTTTGGGTTGGTGGGACAGGCATTTCTGCCTGTCCAGACTTCGGACAGGCAGAAATACCTGTCCCACCGAGCAAACACCCCATGCTGCTGCTCATCGACAACTACGACTCGTTCACCTACAACCTGGTCCAGCGGTTCGGGGAGATCGACCCGACGCTCGACATGCGGGTGGTCCGCAACGACCAGATCACGCCCGACCAGGTGGCCGACCTGCGGCCGACCCGCATCGTCATTTCGCCCGGCCCGTGTACCCCCAAAGAGGCCGGCGTGTCGAACGCCGTCATGCTGCGGTTCGCGCCGACGGTGCCGATGCTCGGCGTGTGCCTGGGACACCAGTGCATCGGGTACAGTTTCGGCGGCGAGGTGGTCCGCAACGACCGCATCATGCACGGCAAGGTGTCGCCGGTGTTCCACGACGGCCGGGGGATGTTCGCCGGGATGAGCAACCCGTTCGACGCCACCCGCTACCACTCGCTGGTCATCCGGCGGGAGACGTGGACCAACCCGGACTTCGAGGTGACGGCCTGGACGGCCGAGGGCGAGATCATGGGCGTGCGGCACAAGACGTGGCCGCTACACGGGGTGCAATTCCACCCCGAGAGCTTTCTGACGGTCGAGGGGCCGACGTTGCTGCGGAACTTTCTGAGCGCGTAGGGCACGGTTCACCGTGCCCAACGTGTTACCCAGGCCGGTACAGCCCGGCGACGATCTCGCTCCACGACGGCACGTTCCACGTCCGGAACACATCCCGCGACGGGTCGGCCGCCGGCTCCGCCAGGGCTTCGCCTTCCGGTTCCTCGGCCGGCTGGTCGTCGCCGTCAGCGACCCCGCCCTCGGCCTCGCCGCCGACCGCCTCGCCCTCGCCGGGCTTGCCCTTCCGCCGCCGCCGCCGCCGGCGGCGCTTTCGCGGCTGCTCGCCGTCGGCCGGCGGCGCCTCACCGGCCACCACGCCGTCCTCCTCGTCCGGGCCGAGGTCGTCGCCGTCGGCCTCCTCGTCGTCGGCCTCGGCCGGCAGCGGCGGCGGGGCCGCGACTTTGGCGGCGTTCTCGACTTCCAACTCGGTGTACAGGTCCGCCCAGGGATCATCAGGTGATGCACTCATCCCGTTAACCTAGCGGCCGGGTCGGACACCGCCCACCGCCGCACCCGCGGTACGCCCCCGGACGCGGCCAACGACACGTCGTACACGGTGTCGTCCGGGTCGGCCCCGAAGCCGTCCCGCAGGCCGCCGGCATGATCGTCGGCCGGCAAGTCTTCGCGGTGGACGAAGAACGTGTCCGGGTGGGCGGCGGTCACAGCTTCGAGAATCCGGTCGAGCAAATCCAGCGGCGGCGCCAACCCCGGCACGGTGCGGGCCAGGAAGTCGGCGGCCGACTGCTCCAGGCACTCGCGGGGCGGCAGGACGTAGAACGCGGCCATCGGCTCCCTCCGGCGGACGGGGAGAGCATCGGCGGGATGCGAACCCGACGTGCGGCAGTTGGCAACGTCGGCGGGCAGTTCAGGCGCCGGCTGCCGGCGCCAGCGATTTAACCAACACGGCACTCTTGCGACCGCTCCGGTCGTACGGCTCCCGCCGGCTCGCCGGCAGGTCGTCCGGCGTGCCGAGCGAGAACCCGCCCTTCTGGATGAAGTAGTTGACCGCCTGCGTGCTCAGGCAGAACAGCACCGCCACGCCGCGGCCGCGGGCCACGCTCTCGGCGTACTGGATGAGCTTGCCGCCGATGCCCTGGTTCTCGTACCGCGGGTCCACATACACGCTGGCCAGTTCGGCCTTGTTCGCCTCCGGGTGCGGGTGCAGGGCGACGCAGCCGACCGGGTTGCGGTCCACCTCGAACACGAAGTAGTCGCCGATGTTGCGGGACACGTCGTCCCGGTTGCGGCGGACCAGTTCGTCCGCCCTCATGCCCCCCTGGATGAGGCCCCACACCGCCCGCACGTCCCGCCGGACGGCCGGCCGGATGGCCTGGTACTCGTTGGCGTACACCAGGGTGCCGATGCCCTCGTTGCTGAACACCTCGCCCAGCAACCCCTCCTGCTCCCGGCCGTCGATGATGTGGATGCGTTCCACCCCGCCCCGCCCGGCCCGGACGGCGTGGGCCAGCTTGGTGCCGGCCGACCCGGGCAGGTCCGGCTTCTTCTTCAGCAGGGCGTCGGCCTCCTCGACGGTCAGTTGGCGGATCACCCCCTTCGGCCCGAGGACGCCGCCTTCGGTGGACAGGTACACCAGCTTGACCGCCCCGAGGGCGCGGGCCACGTCGGCGGCCACCGCGTCCGAGTTCAGCCGGTAGGTGCGGCCCAGCCCGTCCATCCCGAGCGGCGGCAGCACCGGCACGATGTCCCGCTCCAGCAGGGTTTGCAGTAGCCCCACGTCCACCTTGTCGATGCGGCCGAGGAACTGGTGGTCCACCCCGCCGAGTATCCCCGCTGGGTTGGCGGTGAGGGCGTTCGGGCAGGCCGCCCGCAGGTCGTTGGCGGTCAGCCCTTCCAGAATTTCGTGCGTCACCCGGTTGGCGGCGGTGATGGCCACTTGCAGCGTCGGGGCGTCCACCACCCCGGTACCGTCGGTGTCGCTCGGCGTCACCCCGGCGACGGTCGCCTGCCGGCGGAGCTGGTGGGCGGCCCCGTGGACCAGGCACAGCCGGACGCTCAGGCTGCGGAGCAGGGCCATGTCCAGCAGCAGGTTGGGGAAGTTGTCGTCCTCCACCACCGCCCCGTCGATGGCGATGACGAACAGCTTGTCCCGGAACCGCGGGACGTACCGGAGGATTTCGCGGAGGTCGGTGAGTCGGAGCATCGGCCCGTGTGTGCGGAAAGTGGGTCGGCGACCGCTTACATCTTCCGCCGGTCGCCGGTATCTAAGATAGTTAATAGTCCGCCATCCGCTCCCCGCATTGGTGCCCGATGTCCGAACAGGTCGTCATCATCGGTTCCGGCCCGGCCGCCTGGACGGCCGCCATTTACGCCGCCCGAGCGAATCTGAACCCGCTGGTCATTCAGGGCAACCCGTACGACGAAGCCAACCGCCAGAACGGGACCATGCCGCTCGGACAGTTGGCCCTGACTACGGAGGTGGAGAACTTCCCGAGCTGGCCGGCCGGCGACACCCGGGCGTACCTCAAGACGGCCCTCAAGGCCGACGACACGGACTTCCCGTACTGGGTGTCGGCCGACAAGCCGCAGCCGACGCACGGCATCAACGGCCCCGAACTCATGGCCCTGATGCGGCAGCAGGCCGTCAATTACGGCACCCGCGTCGAGTCCAAGGACGTGGTGCGGTGCGAGCTAACGAAGTCGCCGTTCATACTGCACCTGCACGACGGCACGAGCGTGGAGAGCCTGACCGTCATCATCTCGACGGGGGCGCGGGCCAACTACCTGGGGCTGCCGAGCGAGGACCGCTTCAAAAACCGCGGCGTCTCGGCGTGCGCGGTGTGCGACGGGGCGCTGCCGCGGTTCCGCGGGAAGGACATCGTGGTGGTCGGCGGCGGCGACTCGGCCTGCGAGGAGGCCAGTTACCTGACCAAGTTCGCCAGCCGGGTCCACATGCTCGTCCGCACGGACAAGCTGCGGGCCAGCAAGATTATGGCCAACCGCGCCCTGGAAAACCCGAAGATCACCGTCCACAAGTTCAGCCAGGTGGCCGAGGTGCTGGGCGACGACGCCGCCGGGGTGACGGCCGTGCGGGTGAAGAACAGCCAGTCCGGGGAGACGACCGACGTGGCCGCGGCGGGGCTGTTCCTGGCCATCGGGCACACGCCCAACACGGCCTTCCTCAAGGGCCAACTGGAGCTGACGGAGCTGAAGTATTTGAAGTGGACGACCGTGGCCCGGACGTACACCAGCGTGGACGGGGTGTTCGCCGCCGGCGACGTGGCCGACGACTACTACCGGCAGGCGGTGAGCGCCGCCGGCACCGGGTGCATGGCGGCGCTGGACGCCGAGCGGTGGCTCGGCCACCACGGCCACCTGTGATCGGTCCAGGTCCGTAGCCCGACGCACGAGCGAGGGAAGGTTACGCGCACACGCGTCGGGCTACGAACCTCAGCACAAACCTAGTGCGCCAAGTCCCCGGCCCCCGCCGGCGGGGTCCGCGACCCGTAGAAGCGATACAGCACCGGCACCAGGTTCAGGCACACCAGCGTGAACACCATGCCGCCGACCACAACCACGGCCAGCGGCCGCTGACTCTCCGACCCCATCTTCGTACTCAGGGCCGCCGGCAGCAGGCCGAGGATGGCCGCCAGGGCGGTCATCACCACCGGCCGCACCAGCCGGCCGGTGCCCTCCCGCACGGCCTCGTCCACCGACCGGCCGGCCGCCCGCAGCCCGTTGAACGCGCTCACCATGAGCAGACCGTTCAGGACGGCCACCCCCAGGATGGAGATGAACCCGACGGCCGCCGAGATGTTGAAGTTCAGCCCCACCAGCTTGAGGGCGAACACCCCGCCGATGCCCATGGCCGCCACGTTGGCGAACACCACCAGCGCGTCCAGTGCCGACCGAAACGCCAGGTAAAGCATGACGGCGATGAGCGCCAGCGACAGCACCAGCATCCGGGCCATGCGGCCCTCGGCCGCCTCCATCTGCTTGAACTCGCCGCTCCACTCGGCCCGGTACGGGGCGGCGACCAGCGGGGCGACGGCCGCCTGGGCCTCGCTCACCGCCCCGGCCAGGTCGCGGCCCCGCACCTCGAACTTGATGGCGATCAGCCGCTGCCCCTGCTCCCGGTAGATGGTGCTGGCCCCCGGCCGCAGGAACGACCCGCCCGGCCCACCCGGGGTGACGAAGTCGGCCAACCGGCGGGTCGGCGCCCCGCCCGGGAATGCCGGGGCGTTGAACGCGCTACCGCTGGCCGACGGTAGGGCCAGCGACGTGCCCGCCGCCCCGGGGGACAGGGCCGCCCCGCTGCTCGGGCCGGCGGCCACCTGCGTCGGCCCGGCCGCCGCCACGCTATTGCCGCCCACCGGCACCGGGATGTTCAGGATGCTCTGCTCGTCGGCCCGCAGCGGCCCCGGCCACCGCACCGTCAGGTCGAACAGCTTGCCGCCCTCCTGCACCTGCGTCACCGCCCGCCCGCCGACGGCGCTCTGCACCACCGCCTGCACGTCGGCCGCGCTCACGTTCCAGCGGGCGCACTTCTGCCGGTCCACCGGGAACTCCAGGTTGCTCTGCCCCTGGATGCGGAACACGCCGGCGTTCTGCACCCCCGGCACCTCGCTCAGCCGGTCGCGGACGCGGACGGCCGTCGTCTCCAGGGCGTCCAGCTCCGGCCCGAAGATTTTGATCGAGTTCTCACCCTTCACCCCGGACAGGGCCTCCATCACGTTGTCCCGGATGATTTGTGAGATGTCGAAGTCCACCCCCGGGAACGTCTCGTCTAGTGCCTGCTCGATGTCGGCGACGAGTTCCGCCTTGGTCCGCGGCCGGCCCCGGCCGGGGTCGGCCGGCCACAGCGGCTGCGGCCGCAGCGGCAGGAACGACTCGATGTTGTAGTACCCGGTCGGGTCGGTGCCGTCGTCCGGCCGGCCGACGGTGGCGGCCACGGCGGCGAACTCGGGGAACCGCCGCAGCACGCCCCGCAGCACCCGCGCCCGGTCGCCCACCTCGGCGAACGACACGTTCACCGGCAGGGTGCCGCGGACCATCAGGTTGCCTTCTTCCAGTTCGGGCATGAACTCCCGGCCCATGTTGGCGGCGGTCACGCCGGTGAACCCGAGGCCGGCGGCGAAGGCGGCCAGCACCAGCCAGCGGAGCCGCAGCAGCAGCCCGAGTTGCACCAGGTAGAAGCCGCGGACGACCCGCACCAGGATGTTGTCCCGCTTCGGCTTCAGCCGCTTCATCGTCAGCCCGCACAGCACCGGCGACACGCTCAGGGCCAGCACCAGCGCCCCGCCCAGGGCGAAGGCGTAGGTGTCGGCCATCGGCCCGAAGATTTGCCCCTCCGGGCCGGTCATGGTGAACAGCGGTAGCAGGGCACAGACCATAATGGCCGTGGCGAACAGCAGGCTCTTGGTCACCCCGCCGACGCTCCGCAGGATGCGGTCGCGGGTCGGTGTACCCGCCGGGTTGGGGGCCGACAGCCCGCGGAAAATGGCCTCCACCACGATCACCGTCGAGTCCACGATGATGCCGAAGTCCACCGCCCCGATGCTCAGAAGGTTGGCCGACTTCCCCCGCGCGAGCAACACCCCGAAGGCGAACAACAGGGCCAGCGGGATGTTGACGGCCACGATGACGGCCGCCCGCACGTTGCCCAGGAACAAGAGTAAGATGCTGGTCACCAGCACCATGCCGACCACCAGGTTCTCGTTCACCGTCTCGGTCGTCCGGCCGATCAGGTCGGAGCGGTTGTAGAACGGCACCACCTCGACGCCCGGCGGCAGCCGGCCGGGGCGGTTCAGCTCGGCGATCTTGGCGGCCACGTCCCGCAGCGCCGGCATCGACTCCTGGCCCTTGCGGAGCAGGACGATGCCCTGCACCACGTCGTCCCGGTCCACCCACTCGACCGGGTCGGTGTCCGGCACCGGCCGGCTCACGCCGACCCGGCCCTGGCGGGTTTGGAAGCCGACCACCACCCCGCGGGCAGTCAGGGCCGGGTCGGCCACCCGCGGCCGGCCGTCGCCGCCGAGCATCGGGCCGCCGTCCACCAGTTGGTCCACCCGCACCGGCACGTTGTTGGTGGCCGCCACCACCACCTGGCGGACCTCGGCACACCGCCGGGCCTCCTCCGCCCGCAGGTGGGCGACCGCCTTCACCGGGTCGGTCATGGCCAGCGTGGCTTGCATCGGGTCGGCGCCGTTGCCGAACAGCCCGAGCGACCGCACGACGATCGTGAGCTGGCCCTGCGTCAGGTTGTCCCCGGACCCGTTGGCGTTGGCCGCCCCGAGGGCGGCTTGCAGTTGGGCCAGGGTGATGCCGTACTGCCGCAGCCGGTCCGGGTCCGGGTGGACCTCGTACCGCTTGACCGTGCCGCCCACCCCGGTGACGCCGGCGATCCGCGGCACCCGCAGCAGCTCCCGCCCGGCGATGAAGTCCTGCACCGCCTTCAAGTCGGACAGGGTGTACAGGGGCTTGCCGGTGAGCGGGTCGTCGGGGCTGCGGACGACGTACCGGACGATCTCCCCGATGGGCGAGGCGGGCGAGATTTGCGGGCTGACGCCGGCCGGCAGGACGACGCTGGCCAGCCGGTTGAGCACGTCCTGCTTGGCCGCGTCGAAGTCCCGCTCGTAGGTGAACTGGTTGCGGACGTGGCTCAGGCCGAACAGCGACTTGCTGCGGGTGGTGTCCAGCCCCGGCATCCCGGCCAGCCCGACCTCCAGGGGGATGGTGACCAGCCGCTCGACCTCCTCGGCGGAGGCACCGGGGAACTGGGCCACCACCTCGATGATGGCCGGGGCCGGGTCGGGGTACGCCTCGATGTTCACATGCGTGAAGGCGTACCCGCCGCCGCCGGCCAGGGCGGCGGTGAGCAGCAGCACGACGAGGGTGTTGTCGAGCGCCCAGGTCAGCAGCGAGCGGATCATGAGCGGTCCGGAAGGGGCCGGGTCACTTGGCCGGCGGCAACTGGTCCAGCGCGTCCCGTAGCAGCAACGCGCCGGCGGTGACGACCTGCTCGCCGGGCTGGACGCCGGCCGGGTCGGCGGCCACGTACACCACGTCGGCGAACCGCCGCCGCACCTGCACCGGTCGGCGGACGAACCGGCCGGCGGCCGGGTCCGGGCGGACGAACACCAGGCTGTCGGTGCCGTCCTCCACCACTGCCGCCGACGGCAGTTCCACCTCGCCGGCGGCCGGCGGCAGTTCCACCCGGGCGGTGACAAACTGGCCCACCTTCAGCCGGCCGTCCGGGTTGGCCACCCGACCTACCGCGACGGCCGTGTGCTGCACCGGGTCGATGACCGGCCGCACCTGGTCCAGCGTGCCGGCGAACTCGGCCCCCGGCTGGCTGGGTAGGGTCACCGCCCAGCGGACCGGGCGGGGCAGCGCCTGCACGGCCGGCAGGTCGTCCTCGTACAGTTGCACCGACACCACCAGCTCGGTCAGGTCGGCCAGGTAGAACAGGGTGGCGGACGGGTCCACCATGCCGCCAACGAACACGTTCTTCTCCAGGATCATGCCGCCCTGACTGGCCCGCACCTCGACCTTGGCCCAGTCGGCCGACTCGGCCCGGGGGGCGGTCGGGTCGGCCAGCCGGTCGGCCTCGGCCCGCACGCCGGCGATCTCGTCGTCGGTCAGCCGCCACGTCCGCAGCGTCCGCTCGGCCCGCTCGACGGTCACCCGGGCGGTCTGCACGGCCCGGTCGGCGTCCCGCACCCGGGCGGCCGGGGCGGCCCCGTCCTTGAGGGCGTCGGTCAGCGCCTGGAAGGTGGCCCGGGCGGCGCGGAGTTGGGAGGCGGCGTCCACCAGCTCGCTCTTCTTCTCCCCGAGGTCTTTGCTCCACACCACCGCCAGCACGTCCCCGGCCCGGACGGTGTCGAAGTCGCGGACGGTCCGCCGGCTGCCGGTCTGCGGGTCGAGGACGCTGCCCAGGCTGACCACCTCGCCGACGAACCGGCTGCGGACCTGGGCGTAGCGGTTGGTGTCGGCCGCCAGTACCCCGCTGAACGGCGGCAGCGACCGCGGCCGGGTGGGCACCGCCGCCGGGGCCGTCTGGAGGCCCATGCCGGTGACGACGGCGGGCGGCAGCACCAGTACGTCCCGGCCGTCCCGGGCGGGTTTGGAGTCGGACGAGGCGGACGCCGGAGCAATGGCTAGACGGGCCGGGGCGGCCGAGGCCACCCAGACGCCCGACCCGCCGGCGACGACCACGACTCCCGCCAGCCCGACGGCGCGGCCGACGACAAGCAGCTTCGAAAGCGTAGGTGACATGGCGTGCCCGTCAACGTGGTGTTGACGCCGCAAAGCAAAACCCATGCCGGATCGCTCGGGCCTCAAACAGCCGATCAACCTGCGGGCCGCGGGGCCGGGCCGTGACCGCCGGCCGACCAGCCTGACCGCCGACCGCCCACCGGCTTTAGAACCGTGGCGGCTCGGTCCGCACCAGCTCGTTCGCATGGTCCAAGCTGTCGAGCGTGCCGGCGTCCGTCCAGTAGCCGTCCAGGGTGCTATACCCCATCCGCCCCTGCTTCAGGTAGTAATTGTTCACGTCGGTGATTTCCAGCTCGCCGCGGCCGGACGGCTTCAGCGTCTTGATGACCGTAAACACGTCCGGCGGGTAGATGTACACCCCCACCACCGCCAGGTCGCTCGTCGGCTCCTTCGGCTTCTCGACGATGGCCGTCACCCGGTTGCCGTCCAACTCGGCTACCCCGTACCGGCCCGGGTCGGGCACCTGCTTCAGCCCGATCCAGGCCCAGTCCGGCCGGCCGGACGCCTTCTCCAGCAGGCCCACCAGCGGGTCGCGGAAGATGTTGTCGCCCAGCAGCACCACCGCCCGGCTGCCGGTGCAGAAGTGCTCGGCCAGCCCGAGCGCCTGGGCGATGCCGCCGGCCTCGTCTTGAACCCGGTACGTCAGCCGACAGCCGTGGTCTTTGCCGCTGCCGAGCAGCTCGACGAAGTCACCCATGTGGTCGGTGCCGGACACCAGCAGCACCTCCTGGATGCCGGCCCCGGTCAGCTTCTTGAGCGGGTGGTACACCATCGGCCACGGGCCGACCGGCAGCAGGTGCTTGTTGGTGACTTTGGTCAGCTCGCCCATCCGGGTGCCCTTGCCCCCGGCCAGGATGACGCCGCGGATCGACATGCGTTGCCTCCGTAGGGCACGGTTCACCGTGCCGGTTTCGTCCGACGGCACGGTGAACCGTGCCCTACGCCCGGTACGCCCCGCTCTGGATGTCCGCCACCCACTGGCTGTTCGCCCGGTACCAGTCGATCGTCTCGCGGAGGCCGTCGGCGAACGCCACCTGCGGCGACCACCCGAGTTCCCGCTTGGCCTTGGTGCAGTCGATGGCGTACCGCCGGTCGTGGCCGAGCCGGTCCTCGACGTACCGGATCAGTGTGTCCGGCTTGCCGAGCAGGCCGAGCAGTGTCTTGGTGATCTCGATGTTCGGCTTCTCGCACTCGCCGCCGAAGTTGTACACCTCGCCCGGCGTCCCCTTCCGCCACGCCGCTTCTACGCCCCGGCAGTGGTCCAGCACGTGAATCCAGTCCCGCACCTGCATCCCGTCGCCGTACACCGGCACCTGCCGGTCGGCGAGCAGGTTGGTCACGAACAGCGGGATCAGTTTCTCGGGGAACTGGTACGGGCCGTAGTTGTTGCTGCACCGGGTCGTCACCACCGGCAGCTTGAACGTCTCGACGTAGGCCCGGGCCAGCAGGTCGGCCCCGGCCTTGCTCGCCGAGTACGGGCTGTTCGGGGCCAGCGGCGTGTCCTCGCGGAACAGCCCGGTCGCCCCGAGGCTACCGTACACCTCGTCGGTGGACACCTGCACGAAGCGGGCCACCCGAAACTCGCGGGCGGCGTCGAGCAGCGTCTGGGTGCCCAGCACGTTGGTGCGGACGAACGGCCCGCTGTCCTGAATGCTGCGGTCCACGTGGCTTTCGGCCGCGAAGTGGATCACGTCGGTCACGCCGGCGAAGGCCGCCCGCACCGCGTCGCGGTCGCAGATGTCGGCCCGCACGAACCGATACCGGGGGTGGCCGGCGAGGTCGCGGAGGTTGGCCGGGTTGCCGGCGTAGGTGAGCGCGTCCAGGTTGACGACGCTCACGGATTCGTCCGTCGCCAGCAGGTGGCGGACGAAGTTCGACCCGATGAACCCGCACCCGCCCGTGACCAGCAGCGTCGCCATGCCCGCCCTCACTCGGTACGGAGGGAGGTTAGGGCGGGTGCCGGGGTTCGTCAAACCGCCGGCCGTCGGATCGCCCCCTGTTCGCAGCCCGAAGCGCGAGCGAGGCTCGTTATCCGTCCGGAAAGGGAAGTCGAACCTCGCTCGCGCTTCGGGCTGCGATCCAAGAGCGCCTCAGACCGCGACGACGACATCGACCGGAATCCGCGACGCCGACGCCGGCGGGAGTCGCACCTCGCCGAGGGCGTCCGCCAGGATGCGGAGGCCCGTGTCCACCTGCGACGCGGACAGGCACAGCGGCGGGCAGAACCGTAACGCACTCTCGCCGCAGCCGAGCAGCAGCAGCCCGCGCTGGAAGGCCGCCTGGATGACCTGCTCCTTCAGCGCCGGGGCCGGGTGGCCGTCGTGCGGGTGGACGACATCGACGGCCGTCATCAGCCCGAGGCCGCGAACGTTCGCCAGGCACGAGTGTTCGGCCGCCAGCCGGTCCAGCCCGGCCCGCAGTTGCAAGCCGCGGTCGTGGGCGTTCTGGACGTACCCGCCTTCGAGCAGGTCCAGCGTCGCCAGGGCCGCCACGCAGGCCACCGGGTTGCCGCCGAAGGTGCTGGCGTGGCTGCCGCTCGGCCAGTCCATGACACTGGTTTTCGCCACGATGGCCCCGAGCGGTAGGCCGCTGGCGATGCCCTTGGCGAGGCACAAGATGTCCGGCTCGACGCACGTGTGTTCGACGGCGAACATCTTGCCGGTGCGGCCGAACCCGCTCTGGATTTCGTCGCACACCAGCAGGATGCCGTGCCGGTCGCACATCTGCCGCAGGGCGGGCAAACAGCCGGAGGGCATCGGGTAGTAGCCGCCCTCCCCTTGTACCGGCTCGCAGAAAATGGCGGCCACCTCGTCCGGCGGGCACACCCGCTTGAAGATGGTCGCCTCGATCTCCTTCACCAAGCTGCACCCGCCCGCGCACCCGCCGCCGGGGCACGCCTTCGGGAACGGCACGTGGTGGATGTCCGGCACCAGCGGGCCGAACCCGCGGCGGTGGATGGTCTTCGACCCGCTCAGCGACATGGCCCCGTAGGTGCGGCCGTGGAATCCGCCGAAGAACGCCACGGCCCGGGTGCGGCCGGTGTGCCAGCGGGCCAGTTTCAACGCCCCCTCGATGGCTTCGGCCCCGCTGTTGGCGAAGAACACGGTCTTCGGACTCGGCCCGGGGGCGACCTTGGCCAGCCGCTCGGCCAGCTCGATCTGCGGGCGGTAGTAGAAGTCGGTGCCGCTCATGTGCAGCAGCTTGCCGGCCTGCTCTTGTACCGCCGCAACGACGTGCGGGTGGCAGTGTCCGGTGTTCGTGACGGCGATTCCGGCGGTGAAATCGAGGAAGCGGTTGCCGTCCACGTCCACGATGACCGCCCCGCTCCCCTCTTCCACCACGAGCGGGTAGCAGCGGGTGTACGACGGCGACACGTACTGGGCGTCCCGCTCCAGCAGCGCGGCGGCCACCGGCCCCGGCAGGGGAGTGCGGAGGTGGGGCGTCGGCAGGTGGTCGAACTTGAACATAGGCACCCCCGCAGGGCACGGTTTACCGTGCCGTCTTCGCAGTCGGCACGGTGAACCGTGCCCTACACGTCCGCCGTCAGGCCCTGGGCCATCTTGATCTCGGTGCCGTGGTTCACCGTCCAGGTCGTCGGGTGGGTGACGGCCGTCACCAGCCCGGCGGCCGACGGGTGGCCGTTGCCGCTCCGCTTCACCCCGCCGAACGGCAGATGCACCTCGGCCCCGATGCTCGGCAGGTTGACGTACCCCATGCCGTACTCGCACTCGTCCCGGAAGAGCCGCATCCGCCGGTAGCTCTCGGTGATGACGGCCATGCTCAGCCCGTACTCGACCGAGTTGTGGATGCGGACCGCCTCCTCGTCGTCCCGGAACGGGATCAGGGCGACGTGCGGGCCGAACACCTCTTCGTGAATCACCCGCGTCGTCGGGGCGTAGTCGGCCCGGTAGACGAACGGCCGGAGGTAGCAGCCTTTGCCCGCGACTTCGCCGCCGTCGAGCAACACCTGTACGCCCTCGTTCTGGGCGAGGGCGTTGTAGCCCAGCACCTTGTCGGCGTGTTCCTTGTGGATCACCGGGCCGCTGAAACTGCCAGCGTCCAGCGGGTCGCCGAAGCGGAGCCGCTTCACCGTCTCGACGAACTCGGTCGCGTAGCGGTCGATCAGCGACTCGTGGACCAGGATGCGGCTGGCGGACACGCACCGCTGGCCGGTGGTCTTGAACCCGCTCAGCACCCCGGCCGTCACGGCCAGGTCGAACCGCGCGTCGTCGCAGACGATCAGGGCGTTCTTGCCGCCCATCTCGGCGGCCACCGTGCGGTCGTGGAAGTTGGCCGACCCCTGCTGGATTTTCTTGCCCACATCGTAGGAGCCGGTGAACAGCACCACGTTCACCCCGCGGTCGTGGACCAGTGCCTCGCCGACTTCGCCGGCCCCGTGCAGCAGGTTGATGGTGCCGGCCGGGAAGCCGGCTTCGACGAACAGCTCGTAGAGCCGCTGCCCCACGGCGGGCGTGTCCTCGCTCGGCTTGAACACGGCCGTGTTGCCTTCGAGCAGGCTCGGCCCGAGCATCCACAGCGGCACGGCGAACGGGAAGTTCCACGGCGTGATGACGGCGACCACGCCCCACGGCTTGCGGCGGATGAAGGCGTCCTTCTCCGGAATCTCGCTGGCCACGATCTCGCCGACGGGCATCCGCCCGGTGCCGCACACGTACTGCACCATGTGCAGCCCTTCGACCACCTCGGCGCGGCACTCGGCGAACACCTTGCCGCACTCCCTCGCCATCAGGGTGGCCAGCTCGTCGGTGTGTGCGTCGATCAGCCGGGCGAGGCGGTCGAAGCATTCGGCCCGGAGGATGCGGCTGGCGCGACGCCAGCCGGGAAACGCCTCCCGTGCCGCGGCCACGGCGTCGGTGGCTTCCTGCTTGGTGGCGACGGGGAACCGGCCGACCACCTCATCGAGGTCGGCCGGGGAGCGGCTGGCGAACTCGTCGCGGGGCGGTAGCCACACGCCGGCGACGGCGTTGCGGCCCACCACGGGGGCGTGGATTCTCATGTGCAGCCTCCGGTGGAGAGGGCCGGGCGGCCGGGAACAGGTGTGAGAGCATTGTATCCAAGGCGAGCGGCCGGCGTAAGCCGGTCCGGCGTTGTCGCACGCGGGCCGTCGAAATGTCCCGACAGTGTGGCGGACGCCGTCCCGGTGTCGGTCGTGTTTGTCGTCGGGTCCGCCACTCGGCTGCGGGCGGGTTGTGCGGCGGGCGGCGCGAGTGGGGAGCGGCTGGAGTCGGTGCGTGGCTAACGGGCCGGGCGATACGGGCCGATCCGGTGCCGAGCCATGACCTCGAACCCGCCCCTCATTGCGTCCCTGTGGTGTGGGGTGTCCGTGCCGGCATACACTCGCGTCACGAACACGGCCGTCAGTTCTTCGACCCCGGCCCCGGCACGGATGCGGGTGCGCATATCGACGTAGGCGTGGCGGAAGTAGTGTCCGTAGTCGAGCCCCTCTGGTATCGACGAGCCGACGAGTAACACGGCAACCGCCGGCCCGGCGACCCGCCCGCTGACCGGTCTGGCCGCAACATACAAGCAGCTCAGGCCGAACCCGGTGAACAGGGCATAGCGTGATGACAGACCCATTTGCGGGAACATGCCAGTGCGGCTGACGGCTATGGCGGCGGCGATGCCGGCCGCACCCGTCAGCCCGCACCCCAGCCACACCAGACGTGCGCGCTCCCCCGCCCGACAGCGGATGAACACGAGTCGGGCAAGAGCGGCCACCGCCAGGCCGACGGCCATGCACGACCACGGCCAGAAGTCACGACCGGGGAAGCCGGCCGCCCCAGCCGACAGCTCGGCCAACGTCACCAGTTTGGCCCCCATCCCGGTCGGCGGGGGCGGGTCCGGGCATGGGGGTCGGACGGCCATGTACCACACGGCGTAGCCGACCGCCGCGGCGGCACCGACCGCACCGACCGACCGTCGGCTGACCGCCACCGCCGCGACGGCGACCGCGAAGGGGAGGGACAGCAACACGCCGCCGCCGCCACACAGCCCGAGGGCCAGACAGCCCATTCCGGCGGCGACAAGCCGCACCGTAGTCACCGGCCGCGCCGTGAGTAGCCACACCAGAGCAGCCGCCAGAAACAGCGGCAGGGTGAAGGCCACTTGGTAGCCGAGGAGCCAGTTCTCCCAATGGCCGAGGTGCAACAGCAAGCTCGGAACGAGTGCGTCCGCCGGGTGACTGCGGCCGCGCAGGCGCGCGGCGACTGCCAGCAAAAAGACCGCGCTGCCACCCGCCAACAAGACCGACGCGACCATCCCGGTCCGGAAGTCGTAGCCGCTCACCCGGTGTAACACGTACCAGACCAGTCTGGGCAGCGGGTAGAGGTGTTCGGAATGCGGCGCCCACAACCACTGCCAGACTGCCGCCTCGCCGACCAACGGCGACAGCAAAGGCCACTCGTCATACACGGGCATGTTTGGGCCGTACCGCCAAATGAAGCCGAGCAGACCTGTCATCAGTACGGTCGTCCACACCAGCAGAAGCTGAAATACGCGATCCGGCGGCCGGGCCGGGCTGGAGTGAAACGGCATTCAGTTAGACTCTAGGGGTCTGAGAGCGGGTACCGTCACCCGATCAGCTCGGGTGCCGGGAGGCCCGCAAGGTAGCCCCGCGGCGGCGACCGGCGTCGCCTGGCTCGGGACCGCCCCGCCGCAGGGACATGGTGGCGGGTGACGGGCACGGTGTCAAGCGGCGTGGCAGCGGGATACTGGCCCGCACGCGGGGCGTGCGAACCAGTATTCTGTCCCCATGTCCCCCCGGCAGTTCGTCGCCCTGGTGCTGGCCGTCGCGGTGGTCGCCGGCGGCCTCGTCGTCTGGCGGTCGCCCCGGGCCGGCGTGCCCGAACTGGTCTGGGGCAACAAGGGCGTCCGGGACGGCGAGTTCTCCCGCCCCCGGGCCGTCGCCTTCGACACCGCCGGCCGGCTGTTCGTGGTGGACTTCACCGCCCGCGTCCAGATGTTCGACCGCGCCGGCAAGCACCTCGGGCTGACCTTCACCCCACCGGACTTCCGCAACGGCCGGCCGAGCGGCCTGGGCATCGACAACCGGGGCCGGCTGATGGTGGCCGACTCGCACTACCACTGCGTCCGCGTGTACGAGGTCGCCGGCGACCCGCCGACGGCCACCGAGGTGCTGAAGCTCGGCGGCGGGGCCGGCTCGCGGCCCGGCCAGTTCGGTTACGTTTCGGACGTGGTGCAGGACGACGACGGCTTCTACTACCTGAGCGAGTTCGGCGAGACCGACCGAATCACCAAGCTCGCCCCGGACGGCTCGTTCGTGACGTGCTGGGGGCAGAACGGCGTCGCCCCCGGCGAGTTCAACCGGGTGCGGGCGCTGGCCCTCGGGCCGGACGGGCTGCTGTACTGCGTGGACGCCTGCAACCACCGGGTGCAGGTGTTCGAGCGGGACGGCACCTTCGTCCGCCAGTTCGGCGAACCCGGCTTCGGGCCGGGACAATTGAGCTATCCGTACGACCTGTGCTTCACCCCGGCCGGCGAGCTGGCGGTGGTGGAACGCGGCAACCACCGGGTGCAGCGGTTCACCCCGGCCGGCGAGCCGCGGGGCGTGTGGGGCGGCCCCGGCGTGCTGGCCGACCCGTGGGGGCTGGTGTATGACCCCCGCGACGGCCGGCTGTTCGTCGCCGACACCGAACACCACCGCATGGTGCGGGTGCGGTGGTGAGTCACTTGGAACTCCTAGTAGAGCGGGCTTTTAGCCTGCTCGAACTCCGAGCAGGCTAAAAGCC
>JAYVUZ010000021.1:0-27888 GCA_043787415.1 Fimbriiglobus sp.
GACGGAGGCTTGGGCGTCGGGGCGGCCTCCGTCCCCACACGGGGACGGCTCGCCTCGGGCTTTTTGGCCTCGGCTGTGGGCGCCCCGGCCGGGTCGATCTCCCCGACCACCGCCCCGATGGGCACCACCTCGCCCTCGGCCACGGTGATGGTCAGCACCCCGGCCACGCCGGCGGCCACCGTCTGGGCAGCCTTGTCGCTCTCCAGCTCGAACAGCGGCTCGTCCACCGCGACGGCGCTGCCGGACGGCTTGTACCACTTGGCGATCCGCCCCTCGGTGACGGACTCCCCTGGGGACGGCACCTTCACCTGAACGACGGCCATCGACTGCTCCGACGGAGGCGCGGACTGGTAGAGGAATTATACGACACGGCCGCAGCCTTTGTTGGCCGGTCGGCACCACGACCGGGCGGTGCGCCGGCGAAGCCACAGTTTGGCGGTGGCCGACCGCGCAAGGCTCGTGTCAGCGGGATCGCTTGCGGGGTGGTGCGTCCGTTGGAGACGAGTGGCGAACGCCTTCGGCGGCGGGTGGCGGAAAGTGCTTGTGGGCCGCCGGTAAAGCCTCTAGTCTGCCCGAAAGGAGGTGTGAGTCGGCGAAGGTTACCGAGATAGCTCGCGTCGCCGGGGCGATCGAGTCCGCTGTTCGGTGGGGAGAGACGCATGAAAAGTGGGAAGCAACGCCGAGCTGAACTCGATGCCAAGCGGCAGGCTCGCGCCGACAAGGACGTGACCGAGCGGGTTGCGGCCGAGCGATTGGCGACCGAGGGTGCCGTGGCCTGCGGCGTAGCGGTCAATCGGGCCGTCTTGGCCCCGCACAACAGCTATGGTGAGCCGGACTTCGTGACCAAGGGGTTCTACTCGGACCGGCCATTCGAGTGCGTTGACTGTGGTGAGCCTGAGGTGTGGAGGGCGGGGCAACAGAAGTGGTGGTACGAGGTGGCCAAGGGGGACGTGTTCACGACCGCCCGACGGTGCCGCGGATGCCGTCGCCAGGAGCGGGTCCGGCGGTCCGAGGCCCGGCTGGTGCATCTGGGCGGGATCGGCCGCAAGCGACAAACGCACGCCGAACCGGGCGATGCACCGGACCCGGTCCGCCACATTGGTTCTGAGTGATGTGTCGGTCACTGGTGTGAGCCGGGTCGGTGAGCTGAGCCATTCAGCCGGCGACCGATGGTCGCCACAGCGTCCCCTTGACCGATCTGTCGCTACTGCGACCCAGCCGCCTCGCCGGCGGCGCTGGTTCGCTGGGTGGCACTCGTCGGCACGCTGGTGCTGGCCTGCTTCTGCCGGAACGCCCCCATCACCGAGTGCGGTACGGCCCCACTCAGAGCCGCGTCCAGCAGCTCGGCCTGCTCGTGCTTGTGGACGAAGTTGGACCCGCTGGCCGGGCTGGCCGACGGGTCGCGGCCGACGAACTTGGCGTCCACCCCCATGCCCCGCAGCAGCGGCTCGGCGTGCGTCCAGCCGCCCATGTTCTTCGACTCCTCCTGGCACCACACCACCTCCGCTTTCGGGTACTTCGCCAGCACCGCCGCCAACTGCTCCTCCGGCCACGGGTACAGTTGCTCCACCCGCACCACCGCCGCCCCGTCGGCCTTGCCCTCGGTGCGGCGGGCGGCCAGCTCGTAGTACACCTTGCCGCTGCACAACACCACCCGCCGTACCGTCGCCGGCGGGGTCGGGTCGTCGATCACCTCCCGGAACCGCCCGCCCGTGAACTCGGCCAGCGGGGACACGGCCGCCGGCAGCCGCAGCAGGCTCTTGGGCGTCATGACGATCAGCGGCTTGCGGAAGTTCCGCTTCACCTGCCGCCGCAGCGCGTGGAAGTAGTTGGCCGGCGTGGTGAAGTTGCACACCTGCATGTTGTTCTCGGCGCACGCCTGGAGGAACCGCTCCGGCCGAGCGCTCGAGTGTTCCGGCCCCTGGCCCTCGTACCCGTGCGGCAGCAGCAGCGTGATGCCGGTGGAGCGGTTCCACTTGCTCTCGCCGGAGGCGATGAACTGGTCGATGACCACCTGGGCGCCGTTGACGAAGTCGCCGAACTGCCCCTCCCACAGGATCAGGCTGCCCGGGTCTTCCAGGCTGTACCCGTACTCGAACCCGAGCACCGCCGCCTCACTCAGTGAGGAGTCATACACCTCGAACGCCGCCTGGTCCGGGTCCAACTCGGCCAGCGGGCAGAACCCCTTGCCCGTCGTGCCGTCCACGTACCACGAGTGCCGGTGGCTGAACGTGCCCCGCCGGCTGTCCTGCCCGCTCAGCCGGACGTGGTGCCCTTCGAGCACGAGTGACCCGAAGGCCAGAGCCTCGCCGATGCCCCAGTCGAGCGGCTTGCGGCCGACGATGTCGTCCCGCCGCTTGTCGGCCAGCTTCTTGACGGTCGGGTGCAGGGTGAACCCGTCGGGCACCGTGGCCAGCCGGTGGGCGATGCGGTCGGCCACCCGCTCCGTCACCGCCGTCTCGACCGGGGCGTGGCTGTACTCCTTGGTGAGGGCGTTCCAGCGGGCGGTGAACCCTTGCATCTTCTTCGGCTTCGGCCCGTCCGTCTTGGTGTGAGCCAGCGCCTCGTCGAGCCGCCGGCGGAACTCTTGGTCGATGGCGTCGGCCTCGTCGGCCGTGAACGACCCCTCGGCCACCAGCCGGTCGGTGTACACGGCGGCCACCGGCTTCTTGGCCCGGATGGTGGCGTACTCCAGTGGCTGGGTGAAGGCCGGCTCGTCCCCCTCGTTGTGCCCGTACTTGCGGTAGCACACCAGGTCGATGACCACGTCGCTCTTGAACTGCTGGCGGTAGTCGAGAGCCAGCCGGGTGACGAACACCGCCGCCTCGGGGTCTTCGCCGTTCACATGGAAGACCGGGGCTTGGATGAATTTGGCAATGTCGGTGCAGTACTGAGTCGAGCGGGCGTCCCGCGGGTGGGTGGTGAAGCCGATCTGGTTGTTGATGACCAGGTGGAGGGTGCCGCCGGTGCGGTAGCCGGCCAGGTTGGACATGTTCAGCGTCTCGGCCACCACCCCCTGGCCGGCCATGGCCGCGTCCCCGTGGATGAGGAGCGGCAGGCCGGCGGTCCGCTCGTGGTCCTTCTGCGCCTGCTGCTTGGCCCGCACCCGGCCCTCGACCACCGGGTTGACGATCTCCAGGTGGCTGGGATTGGGCGTGATGCTCAGGTGAACCTTACCACCGGAGGCGGTGGTCACGTCGGCCCCGAAGCCCATGTGGTACTTCACGTCGCCGTCGCCGTCCTTGGTGGATTCGGGCAGGTACAGGTCCTCGAACTCGTTGAAAATCTGCTCGAACGGCTTCTGGAGGGTGTTGGCTAGCACGTTCAACCGGCCGCGGTGGGCCATGCCGATGATGACCTCCCGGATGCCGGCCGCCGGCGCCCGCTCGACCACCGCGTCGAGCATCGGCAGGAGGGTCTCGCCGCCTTCGAGGCTGAACCGCTTCTGGCCGACGAACTTGGTGTGCAGGTAGCTCTCGAACAGACCGGCCCAGTGCAGGGTCATGAGGGTGCGGAGCTTGTCCCGGCGGTCCAGCGGCGGGCGGTTGCGGGTCGGCTCCATCCGCTCCGCGAGCCACGACCGCTTGGCCAGGTCGTCGATGTGCATGTACTCGACGCCCACGGTCCGGCAGTAGGTGTCGCGCAGGGCGTCGAGCAGGTCGCCGAACTTGACCGGGCCGGTCATGCCGAAGTACATGGACCCGTCCACCGTCTTGTCGCGGTCGGCGTCGGACAGGCCGAAGTGGTCGAGCCGGAGCAGGTGGTGCGGGGGCGGCGGCTCGGCCTGCAACGGGTCGATGTGGGCCTGGAAGTGGCCGGCCTGGCGGTACCAGTTGACCAGCCGGACGACGCCCGTCTGGAGCCGCAGGTCGCCGGGGATGGGGGCGGCGGGGGCGGCCAGCTTGGGGCCGATGCCGTTGCCGGCGAACTCGACGCCGGCGAAGAACGCCTGCCAGGTGGGGTCGAGGTCGCGGGGGTCGGCCTGCCACTTCTGGTAGGCGTCGTCCAGGGCGTCGCGGTTGTAGCTGTCGGCGAGGGCGGTCGGGGCGGCCATGAGTGACCCGGGGGCGTGAAGGGTCCGGCGGCCCGGGAGAGGGGGGCGGCCAGCTACAACCAGTTTAGGCACCGGGCCGGGCGGGGCTACCGGAGGCGGGTGACTACAACTATCTACCGCGACCGGGGTCGCACCCGCTTCGGGTGCGAGCGGATGACCCGCTCCTCCAGGCCGGGTCTAGCTTTGATCTGACCGAGTAATGCGACATCGTGTCGTGCGGCCCGGCTTAATCGAGCCGTTGCCGACTCTTCGCGGTCGAGGAACCGAACGATCTGAGCAACTGCCCACTCCTCCGGCCTGGCGTCGGACGGGCAGAATGCTCCTCGGTCCCGGCCGACTTGCCACACGCTCCGCGGCAGTCTCGGGTCAGCAGGCGGGACGAAATAGAGCGGCAGCAGCACCGCTTGGAGGTCCGGTCCGCCGGGGTGTACCAAGTTGTCTTGCAGCAATTCGGCCCAGGCCAACTCCTGAACGCACCACCCGCGACCCTGAGCCAGCATAGCGTCCGTAACGAAAAAGATGACGTGCCGACACAACAGCACAGCGTCGCGGAGGCCGGCACGAGAGCCACGACCGTAGGGGTAATCGTGGCGGTCGAGCCACGGCCGGATGCCTCGTTCACCGAGGGCCGCGTAGACGGGGTGGACGAGCGACGCCCGATCTTCCGCGCAGTGTGAGAGGAAGACGTGGTACTCGCACCGCGGGAACTGTTGAACGACCCAGAACACACGCTCACCAATTCGGCTGAGGGAGTTCCGGAATGGACACTTTCCGCGCGTGCCGGCCGGTGAGTATCGCGATCAGCTCTTCACCCGTCGATGTCGGGTGATAGTAAGGTTCAACATCATCTCGGACCAACAAGTCTTTGTTTTTCAACCGAACGAGCGCGAGTAATAACTCTTCGGAATCGTAGAGACTACTCCCGTCCGACTTCTGCCCGCGGTTCAAGACGTGAGCCAGGATGGTTTCCAGGGATAGATCGCCGTGATACCTTCTGTACGGGTCGGCCGTAGCAAAGACGGACAGCACTTCCCGGTAAATCTCCGGCAACTGGTCGGCGTAAGCCTTCAGTTGGTCGGTGGTCGGCAACGCCTTGACGACGGTCGAAGTGGACATGGTACCCTCCTGCCCGGATTCTATCACCCGCCCGACACCGCGTCACGGCAGCCCGGCGGCGTTCCGCCGCCACCGCTTCAGCTCGTCCGGTAGGGTCGCCGTGTCCCGCCGGTCCCAGGCCGCGACCGCCTGCCGCATCGCCACCTCGCCGGTCGCTTTCCCCGTCGCCGCTTGCCGCACCGCCTCGGCCAACTCCCGCAGCCGCTCGGCCGCGTCCGGGGTGCGGAGCGTCACCGCCGGGTTGACCACCTCTACCCCCAGGAACTGCCGCACCGCCGCCGCCAGGTCGGCGTTGCGGGCCGGGTCGAAGGCGTACCGCGCCCACCCGCCGGCGGACCCGATCTCGGCCCGCACCGGCCCGGCCCCCGGCCCCGGGTCGCTCACCCGGGCCGAAGCCGCCGCCGGCCCGGCCAGTTCCGTCAGCAGCCCCCAGGCGAGCGACGGGTCCGGCCGCTTCGGGTTGACCACCGCCACCCAGCCGCCGGCCCCCAAGAACGGGACGTAATTGCCCCCCCGCCCGCCGGCCGTCGCCGGCTTGCCGCCGGGGAAGAAGGTCCGCCGGCCGGGCGGCGGCAGCACCCTCACCCGCGGGTCGGCCACGCCGTCCGGCCCCTTCGGCAGCCGACCCACCTCGGCCAGTGTGACCACCGCCACCGCCGCCGTCCCGGTCGTGAGGGCCGTCGCCGGGTCGGCCTCGGGACCGCGGAACGTGGCGACGCTGGCCAGCCACTCGGCCGCCGCCCGAAACCCCGGGGTGCCCAGCCGGTGGCCGCCGGCCGGGTCGGTGTGGAACCCGCCGGCCGGCGGCTCCTTACCCTTCAGTTCGGCGTCCACCAGTGCCTGCCGGTCGGCACAGGCGGCAATCGCGTGGAACTCGGCCAGCAGCCGGTCGGCGTCCGCCGGCGCCGCTGGCAGGCTCGGTTTCTTGGTCACCTCGGCGAAGTAGGCGGCCACGTCGGCCAGTTCCTCCCAGGTGGCCGGCGGCAGCAGGGAGCGGTTGAACTTCGACTGGAAGCCGGCCTGATGGGCCGGGTCGTCGAACAGGTCGGCCCGGTAGGCGACCAGCAGGGAGTCGCCGGCCAGCGGCACGGCCACCGTCTCGCCGGCCCAGGTGCTCAACCCGCGGTAGCCGGGCAGGATGCGGGACCACTGGAGCGGGTGGCCGGCCGCCTTGAGGTCGGCCGGCAGCGGGGCGGCCAGCCCGGCGACCGCCAGCCGACCGACTTCCTGCGGGCGGACGATGATGAGGTCGGCGGCGTCCTCCGGGCCGACGGCAGCCGTCCGGCCCTGGGAGGCCGCCCACCCGCCCGCCCGGCCGACGAACCCGGCGGCGGCCAAGGGGTCGGCGCAGGCGACCACCAGCGGCGGGACGACCGGCTTTGTCACTGTCGGCGGGGTGGGCGGCGGCTGGCGGCGGCACCCTCCCCCGGCCGCGGCGGCGCAAAGACAAATGAGAATCGCACAGGAGGGACGTTGCATCCGGGTTCCCGGTTCGGGTAAATTACTCACACAGCCTTCACGGACGGCAAACCACTGATCCAGGCTACGGTAAGGACTGTACGCGAGCGGCGACGGTCGGGGTTCGTCGCCACTCGCAGTTCGACTCGCACACCCCTCACCGGCCGCCGGCACTCTCACCGGCGGCCGACGCGACCAACAGGCCGCGGCTCAGGAAGGCGGCTCACACCATGAAAGTCAGTTTGGTGGTGGCGTCCGGCGTACACCAGGGCAAGGCCATCCCGGTCCTCGGCCCGCAGTTCCTGATCGGCCGCGAGGAGGGCTGCCAGCTCCGCCCGGCCAGCCCGGCTATCAGCAAGAAGCACTGCGCGGTCAAGCTCCGGGACGGCCGGGTGTTCGTGGAAGACTATGGCAGCACCAACGGCACATTTCTGAACGACGAGCCGGTGGTCGGCGAGGTCGAAGTGGCCCCGGACGACCGGCTGCGGGTCGGCCCGCTCGACTTCCGGGTGGACGTGAAGCGGGTCGGGCCGTCGGACAGCACCCCGCTGCCGGAATCGCTGAAGGCCACCGCCCCGGCCCCCAAGCTCACCCCCGCCGCCCGACCGCCGGCCCCCAAGCCGACCCCCAAGCCGACCCCGGCCGCCCAGCCGCTGGCCACCCGCCAGCAGACCCAGGCGGCGACCGCCGCCAAGGCCAAGGACGGGGACGACGACATCGCCGCCATGCTGCTGGGCATGGACCAGGACGAGCCGTCCCCGGCCGACGTGCCCGGCGGCAGCACCATCATGGAGATGGCCCCAGTGGACGCGGCCAAGCTGGCCGACGCCAAGGCGGCCGACGCCAAGAAGGTGGTGCAGCAGGCCAGCAGCAAGGACGCGGCGACCGACCTGCTGCGGAAGTACATGCGGCGGCCGAAGTAGGCTCCCGCCCCCGTGCCGCTCTCCCGCGGGCGCCCTCGCCGGCAACGGCGGGGGCGTTTGTCTTTGTACTGCCGCTGTATTGCGTAGGGTGGTGCCGAGTCTTCGACGCCCATCGCCGGGCACATGGACTCGCACGGTGTGCCTCGAAGACTCGGCACCACCCGACAACGACCCCATGTCCGCTGTTCAATTCTGCTACGACCGCTGGGCGGCCGTGTATGACCACGACGCCAACCCGCTGCAAGCCCTCGAAGGGCCGCTGGTCCGGGCGGCGGTCGGCGACCCACACGGGCTGAGCGTCCTCGACCTCGGCTGCGGCACCGGCCGGCACGCTCTCTGGCTGGCCGCGGCCGGGGCCACCGTAACGGGTGTGGACTTCTCCGACGGGATGCTGGCTGAAGCCCGCAAGAAGCCGGGAGCCGACGCGGTGCGGAGGGTCGCCCATGACCTCCACACGCCGCTGCCGTTCACGGCCGCCTTCGATCTGGTTGTCAGCGGGCTGGTGCTGGGAACACTTGCGGGATTTGGACCCGTTCTTCGCCGCGGCCCGGCGGGTGCTGAAGCCCGGCGGCCGGGCCGTGGTGTCGGCCATGCACCCGGCCATGCTCCTGCGCGGAACGATGGCCCGGTTCACTGACCCGGGCAGTGGCGAAGTGGTTGCCCCGGGAAGCGTGCCGCACTCGGTGGCCGGGTTCGTCATGGCGTCGGTACACGCCGGCTTCCACCTGGCCGACGTGAGCGAACACTGTCCGGATGACGCGTTGGCCGCCCGGGTGCCCCGGGCGGCCAAGTACGTCGGCTGGCCGATGCTGGTGCTGCTGTCCCTGACCGCCCCTACGCCTTGATCATGTCCTTGACGCTCATGCCGCTGGGGATCATCGGCAGCACGTGTTCGGCGTGCGGCACCATCACGTTCAGCAGGAACGGCCCGTCGCTCTCGATCATTTCCCGCAGAGCCTTGTCCAGGTCGCCGCGGTCGGCCACCGTGCGGGCCGGGATGCCGAACCCGTTGGCCACGGCCACGAAGTCCGGGTACGGCGGCTGGTCGTCCCCGGCCCCCAGGTAGGTGTGCCCGCGGTTCGACCCGAAGAAGCGGTCCTCCCACTGCACCACCATGCCCAGGTGCTGGTTGTTCAACAGCATGACCTTCGGGGCGATCTTTTCGGCGTAACAACACGCCAGCTCTTGCACGTTCATTAGGAACGACCCGTCGCCGTCGATGTCGATGCACAGCTTGTTCGGGTGGGCCACCTTCGCCCCCATCGCCGCCGGCAGGCCGAACCCCATCGTCCCGAGGCCGCCGCTCGTCACCCAGGTGCGGGGCTTGGTGAACGGGAAGTACTGGGCGGCGAACATCTGGTGCTGGCCGACCCCGGTCGTGATGATCGTGTCGTCCAGTTGCCCGCGGTCCTTCAGCAGGGCGTGCAGCCGGGCGATGGCCGCCTGCGGCAGGATGGCGTCCTCCCGGTCGGCGTACACCATCGGCTCGGCCGCCCGCCAGCCGTCGATGGTCCGCAGCCAGTCGGTGTACCGGCCGGGGCCGGTCAGGTCGGCGGCGTCGTCCTCGGCCAGCAGGGCGTTCAGCCCGGCCAGTGTCGCCTTCAGGTCGCCGTGGACCGGCACGTGCGCGTGCTTGTTCTTGTGAATTTCGGACTTATCGAGATCGACGTGAACGATGCGGCCGTGTTTGGCGAACTCGCTGAGCTTGCCGGTCACGCGGTCGTCGAACCGCACCCCGAAGGCCAGCAGCAGGTCCGCCTCGTCCACGGCGTAGTTGGAGTACACGGTGCCGTGCATGCCGAGCATGTGCAGGCACAGGTAGTGGTCGGCCGGGAAGTTGCCCAGGCCGTGCAGCGTCAGGGCGACGGGGATGCCCGACCGCTCGGCGAACGCCTTCAGCTCGGCCGCCGCGTCCGAGTGCGTCACCCCGCCGCCGGCGTAGATGACCGGCTTCTTGCTTGCCCGGATGGCGGCCAGCACCGGCAGCAGCTCGGCCCGCGGCGGGGAGCGGAACGGCTTGTATCCCGGCAGGTTCATCGGTGGGTCGAAGTCGGGGACGATCTGCTTGACCTGCACGTCCTTGCACATGTCGATGAGTACCGGGCCGGGCCGGCCGGTGGTGGCGATGTGGAACGCCTCCTTCACCACCCGGGCCACGTCCTCGGTGCGGGTCACCAGGTAGTGGTGTTTGGTGATGCCCCGGCAGATCTCCACCATCGGGGTTTCCTGGAAGGCGTCGTTGCCCAGGACCGTGGTGGACACCTGCCCGGTGATGACGATGAGCGGCACCGAGTCCATCTTGGCGTCGGCGATGCAGGTGACGAAATTGGTCGCCCCCGGGCCGGACGTGGACATGCAGACGCCGGCCCGGCCCGTCGTGCGGGCGTACCCGTGGGCCATGAACCCGCCCCCCTGCTCGTGCCGCGGCAGGATGGTGCGAACCCGCCCCTCCACCTTGGTGAGCGACTGGTGCATGGGCATGGACGCCCCGCCGGGGTAGGCGAACACCACCTCCACGCCCTGACGGATGAGGCACTCCACGAGGATATCGGCCCCGGACATCGGCTTGTCGGCGGCGGGGGTCGCGTTCTGGCCCATGAGGCACCTGGCGGGAGAAAGCTTGCGCGCGAGAGAAACCAGCCGTAGTGTACCGCGCCGGCGGCCGGGGCGGAACAGGTTTCACCCGCCGGCCGGGTCGTCGGCGTCGGCATCGGCGGCGGGGAACTCCACCCGGTCGTACACCTCGGCCAGCGGCAGCCGGCAGCCGATGGCGGCCACTTCGCACGCCGCCTCCAGCCCGACGTGCTTGGTGTACCGCCAACTGCCGTCCGTCTGGCGGGTGAAGTGTTCGACCCGGGCCTGGTCCTGGGACACCAGCAGGTAGTCGGACAGGGACGGGTTCCACCGCTCCAGCCGGTCGAACTTCTCCCGGCGGTCGAACCCCTCGGTGCTCGGCGACAGCACTTCCAGGATGGCCGTCGGGTTGAGCAGGACATCCGTCTTCTCGTCCAGAAACTCCGGCTCGCCGCACACCACGACGACGTCCGGGTACGAGAACAGCCCCTTCGTCAGACGCACCGGCCGCGGGCCGGCCGGCCCGCTGCGGACCTTGGTGTCCTTGGTCAGGGCGAAGCACGGCTTACCCTTGAGCTGGGAGTGGATCAGGCCGACGAGGTTGACCGACACCTTGCCGTGCGGGATACCCTCGCCGGCCATCGCCCACACCCGGCCGTCCAGGTAGACGTGCCGGAATTCGGCGGCCCGCTCCCGCTGGAGGTACTCGCCCTCGGTCAGTCGCGGGGCGGCTTGGCGAACGGGTAGCATGGTCGTTCCTCGGCTCGGTGCCGGCATTCTACCCGCCCGGCTTCAGCTTCTTGCCGCCCCACCACACCGTGCACGCCGGCAGCCCGTCGGCCAGCGTCTGCGCGCCGGCGGCGGTCAGCTTCGTGTCTTCGACGTTCAGCCGCGTCGCCTTCGTCAGCTTGAGCAGGTGGGGCACCGCCCGGTCGGTGAGGGTCGTCCCGTACAGGCCGATGTCGGTGGCGGCCGTGTCGGCCAGGCCGGCCGCGGCGGCGTCGTCGAGGTCCGACCCGGACAGGTTAAACCCGCTCAGTTTCGGCCCGGCCGCCGCCTTCCGCACGTCGGCAGCGGTCAGCCCCTTGCTGCCACACACGGCCAGGAAGGTGAGGGGCATCTTACCGACCGCCTCCACCCCCTTGCCGTTGAGCCGCAGCTCGGTGCCGACGCCCCGCAGCCACAACCCCTGCACCCCCTTGAGGGCGGCCAGCCGGGCGATCAGCACGTCGTCGGCCGCCGCCGCGTGGACCGACAGGGTGGTGAACACCGGCGGGTCGATGGCACCCTTGTACCGGCGGATTCCGTCCAGCACGCCGGCCGTCAGCGGGAGGTACACGCCGCTGACGTTGCCCAGCTTGCGGGCCTGGCCGCCGAGCAGGGTCAGGGTCTCGTCCTCGGTCAGCCAGTGGTGGCAATTGAAGGCGTCCAGGGTGGTCAGGTCCGGGCACTTGCGGACGTTCGGAATGAGCACGTCGGCGGCGTACCCGGGCGGGAACGGGGACTTCCCGCGGTTGTCGTCGTACAGCCCGAGCAGCACCAGCTTGCCGGCCGGCAGCGGCTCGCCGTGCTTGACCGTCACCACGTCGCCGGCGTCCGTCCGCACGGTCACGTCCCACAGCGGGGCGAGGGTGGCGATCGTCGGCCGCTCGTCGCGGGTGTTGGCCGGCTTCGGCGGCTGCGGTTCGGCGGCCGGGGGCACGGGGGCGGGCGGCGGCACGGGTGGTGCGACGGCCGGGGTGACGAGCTTGCCGTCCCAGTAGACTTTGCAGCCGGGCACACGGCCGGCCAGCCGGCGGGCCGCGTCCGGCGTCAGGGTTGGGGACGGCGTGAACGAGATCGACGTGCTGGTGGTCCGCCCGTCCAGCGCGTTCAATCCGGCGTCTGTGAGGTCGCCGGACGGGCTGAGGCTGCCGCCGGCACGGGCGGCGGCCAGCTCGGCCAGGCAAGCGTCAGCCGCCGGTCCGGACAGGGACACCGACAGTTCGACGAGCGGCATGGCGGCCAGCACGCGAGCCACCGCCGGATCACCGAGAGCGACGCCGAACAGGTGGTGGGCCGGCAGCCGTGCCAGCGTCTTAGCCATCCGCGGGGTGAGAATGAGCGGCGGTTTGTTGAAGGCGAGGTACCGGACCTTGGGCAGCGCCTCCACCAACTGATCGAGCTGGTCGGCCGACGGCTGCCGGCCGGTCAGCCCGAGGTTGACCAAGTTGGAGAACCGCTTGAGACGGGTGACGATTTCGGGCGTCGCGTCGAACTTGCCGACGATCTCGGAGAGCTGGCCGGCGCACGGCAGGGTGGCCAGCCAGTCCAGGTCCGCCGGGGAGCGAATCCCGAGCTGATCCCCCCAGTCGGACACGGCCCGTAGAACCCGGAGCTGGGGGGCGATCTCCCGGAACACCTGAGCGGGCAGCGTCCCGGCCGAGGTGTTCGAGTCGTTCACCACGCGGAGGACACGCAGCGGGCCGGGCGGCAACGGCGAACTGGCTAGCACCTCCGTCGCTTGTATCCAGTTGTACCCGTCCGGAAGGGGTACACTCTCCGGCAACACCCACAGGCGGAAGAACGGAATCAACTGTTCGGCCAGCCGCCGCTCGTCCACGAAGCCGGCCGGCGATGGGGCGACCGGAGTTGCCACGGTCGCCGGGGGAGCGGGCGGCGGCACCGCCGCCTTCGGCTTCTCTAGCCGCACGCGGACGACCGCCTTGCCGCCCCGCACGATCTCGAACTTGTCGGTGGTCAGCCGCAGCCCGTCCTTCTTCTCGGCCAGCTCGATGCCGTAGTCGCCGACCGCCAGCTCGATCTCCCGCTTGGCCGTCTTGTCGAGCAGCACCGCCCCGTCCTTCTTGACCACCACTTCCACGCTCGGGTCGTCGCTCTCGATGACCAGCGTGCCCTTCGGGGTGTGGACGAACACCTGCACGGCCAGCAGCCCGCCGGCGGCCAGCACCGCCAGCCCGAGGGCCAGCCAGCCCCACGGCCGCCGCCGCTTCTCGGGGACGGCCGCCACCGCCGGCCGGCTGACGGTGTCCAACTCGGCGAACGGGTCGGCGGACCGCACGTCCACCACTTGCACCGCCGACAGCCGGCCTTCGATGGCCCGCAGCTCGTCGGCCACGGCCGTGGCGTCGGCCGGGCGGTCGTCGGGCTTCTTGCTCAGCAGCCGCATGACCAGCCCGCTCAGCGCCGGCGGCACCGCCGGGTTGACGGCCGCCGGGTCGTCCGGCTGGTCCAGCGCCAGGGCCGACAGCAGGCTCATCACGTCGGCCCCGAGGAACGGCCGCCGGCCGACCAGCAGCTCGTACAGCACCACCCCGAGGGCGAACAGGTCGGTGCGGTGGTCCACCGGCTTGCCGCGGGCCTGCTCGGGACTCATGTACGCCGGCGTGCCGACGATGGCCCCGCTGTGCGTCATCGGCTCGTCGCCGCCTTCGGGTACGACCGGCCGGGCCAGCCCGAAGTCGAGCAGCTTGACCCGCCGGCGGGGGCCGTCCAGCCCGACGTTGGCCGGCTTCACGTCCCGGTGGACCAGCCCGGCGGCGTGGGCGGCGGCCAGCCCGTCGGTCATCTCCCGGCCGATCCGCACCGCCTCGGCCAGCGGCGGCACGCCGTGCTTCAAGTAGTCGGCCAGGGTGCCGCCCTTGAGCAGCGGCATGACGATGAACGGCACCCCGCCGGCCTCGCCGACCCGGTAGATGGGGATGATGTGGTCGTGTTCGACCCGGGCCTGGGCCTGGGCCTCGCGGACGAACCGGGCCTTGTGCATCGCCTGGCCGGCCAGGTCGGGCAGCATCACCTTGACGGCGACCGTCCGCTTGAGGGCGGCCTCCCGGCACTCGTACACCGCCCCCATGCCGCCGCGGCCGAGCAGCCGGGCCACCTCATACAGGCCGACGTTCGCCGGCAGCGGCACGGCGCCGGCCGGGCCGCCATGGGTGTTGGCGTGGGGGGTGGTGTCGGCCGGCAGTTCGCCGACAGAACGAGCGGGCCGGGGGCGGTCGGCGGGCACGGGCGGGCCTCACGGCAGGTGGCCCTGTTGTACCAGACGGCGGCGGTCAGCGGAAGGAGGTGGCTACTCGTCGGCGGGCGGGAACGTCACCCGGTCGTACACGTCGGCCAGCGGCAGCCGGACGCCGATGGATGCGATCTCGCAGGTTTCTTCCAGCCCCCGCCACCAGCGGACCAGCCAGCCGTCCGCCGCTCGGGTGTAGAGGTCCACGGACGGACAGCCCTGCCGGACCAGCAGGTAGTCTGTTAGAGTCGGCGCCCACCGCCCGAGCCGATGCATCTGTTCGCTTTGGATGAACCCGACGGTCGCCGGGTTGAGCACCTCGACCACCGCCCGCGGGTTGGTCAGGACATTCTCGTACCCGCCCCACGTCGCCGGCTCACCCCACACGACCACGAGATCGGGGCGGGAAATCATGCCGGCGGTCGGGTCGGCCGGCCCGCAGCGGACCCAGGCGTCCACGACATCACCCAGGTCGGACGTGGCCCGGAGCCGGTTCGCAACCAGTACGGACAGGTTCGACACGATGTCCGCGTGACCACAGCCCCGGCCGCCCAACGACAACAACCTGCCGTCCAGGTAGACGTGCCGCTCGGGGGCGGCCCGCTACGCCCGCAGGTAGTCCTCGACGGTGATCCGCTCGGCGGGCGTCTTGGCGGGGAGCATCGGGACACGTCCTCACGGGTGCGCCCCGTCATCCTACCCGGCCGCCGGGCGGGGTCACGGGCCGAACGCGGCCGCCCACGTCTTCGGCCCGACTACTCCGTCCGCCACCAGCCCCGTCCGCTGCTGGAACGAGGTGACGACCGACCGGGTCTGCGGGCCGAAGACGCCGTCCGCCACGACGGCCCAGCCCCGCGTGTGCAGCCGGGCCTGGAGCCGGAGCACGTCGCCCCCCCGGCTGCCGACCGTCAACAGGTGCCCCGGGTAGGCGGCGGCGACCCCCGCCCCGCCGCCGGGAGTCGGCGGCGGCGACGGGGCGGGCGACGGGGCCGGGCCGCCGGACAAGTTCCACCAGTCGGACGTGTCGTTCTCGGCCGCCGTCGTGGCCTTGACCGACACGTGCATGTGGTGGTCGTGCGGGTTCTTGCCGTGGTACGGCCGCCAGGCCCCGTTCTGGACCGTCGGGTTGCTGATCTGCCGGTTCCAGATGATGTACTTGACCCGGGCGTCCCGTGCCGCAACCAGGTGGGCGGCCAACACGTTGCAGTCCACCCCGGTGGCCGGGTCGTGGGTCAGGTCGAAGGCGTGGACCACCCCGCTGGCGTCCGGGTTGTGGTCCGAGTGGCCGGCGGCGTGGGCGGTGTCCCCGACCGTGCCGTCCGACGCCCGCCGGCGGCCCGGCCAACGGCGGGTGGCCTCGGCCAGCCCGGCCGCCACCGACGGTGCTGCTCTCCAACTCATGGCCCCACCCTCCGGACCGTGACGACGTTAACACCCTACCGAGTAGAGCGACCGGCCCGGCCCGACCCGGACACCAAACTGCCGCTACACTGATCCGCACCCACCCCGGAGCCGACCCGATGGCCATCATGCCCCCCCTGGACGACCGCGACGGCGTCATCTGGTTCGACGGCAAGCTGGTGCCGTGGCGGGATGCTAAGGTGCATGTGTGCGCCCACAGCCTGCACTACGGCAACGCCGTGTTCGAGGGCGAGCGGGCCTACGGCGGTACGGTGTTCAAGCTGACCGAACACTCCCGCCGGCTGCACGCCAGCGGCGACCTCACGGCCATGAAAATCCCGTACTCCATCGAGGAGCTGGACGCGGCGACCGAGCTGGTGCTGCGGGAGAACAGCCTGACCGACGCCTACGTGCGGCCGATCGCCTGGCGGGGGTCGGAGACGCTCGGCGTGTCGGCCGTGGGGACCAAAGTCCATGTGGCAATCGCCGCCTGGGTGTGGCCGGCCTACTACGGCGGCGACGGCATCAAGCTGAAGACCAGCCGGTGGAAGCGGCCCAGCCCGGAGAGCGCCCCGACGGCCAGCAAGTGTGCCGGCCTGTACGTCCTGTGCACGATGGCCCGCGACGAGGCCATCGCCGCCGGCTACCAGGACGCCTTCATGCTCGACTACCGCGGCCGGGTGGCCGAGGCCACCGGGGCCAACCTGTTCTTCCTGACGGGCGGCGAGCTGCACACCCCGGAGGCCGACTGCTTCCTCAACGGCATCACCCGGCAGACGGTCATCGGCCTGGCCCGCGACCACGGGCTGAAAGTCCACGAGCGGGCGGTGTGGCCGGACGAGCTGGCCGACGCCACCGAGGTGTTCGTCACCGGGACGGCGGTGGAAGTGACGAGTGTGGTCGGCATCGACGACCGGGCCTACCCGGTCGGCCCGGTGACGAAACAGTTGCAGGCGGCGTATGCCGAGCTGGTGCGGGCGTAGGGCACGCTTCCGCGTGCCGTCTTGGCCCACGAAGACGGCACGCGGAAGCGTGCCCTACAGGTGCCGGTGGTAGAAGGTGCAGTCGTCCCGTCCGCCGGCCGAGTTGGCGGCGTACCGCGGCACCACCCCGGTGACGGCGTACCCGAGCCGCTCGTACAGCCGACAGGCCGGGTCGCCGGTGCGGGCGTCCAGCACCAGCAGCGTCCGCCCGAGTTCGCCGGCCGTCGCCTCGGCGGCGGTCATCAGGGCGTGACCCAGCCCGCGACCGCGGTGGGCGGTGTGGACCAGCAGTTTCATCACCTCGGCCCGGTGGGTGGACGTGGGCTTGGTGGCCAAGTCGAGCTGCACCGTGCCGACGATCCGGCCCCCGTCCCGGGCGACCAGAAGCACCCGGTTGCCGGCGGTCACGGCGTCGGCCACGCCCCGCCAGAAGGCGACCGCCAGGGCCGGGTCGAGCGGCGAGTAGTAGCCGACCGATGCGCCGGCCGACACCGCGTCGGCGAGCAGGGCAACGAGGTCGGCCGCGTCGGCGGCGGAAACACAAGTCATGCGTTCGGTCATTTCACTCCCGCCACCGCCGCAACAACCCCCTGCCGTCCGCCAACTCCCAAAGGGCGTGGGACCGGGTGACGGGGGTCGAGCCGTCGTCGGCCACCGCGGGCGACCGCTATTCTACCAGACGACCGCCCCGATTTGACCCGGCCCGAATCGTGACCTACCGTTCCGACGGACCCTGCCCCCCGGGTGTCGCGCCGCCATGCCGAAACCTCGCCACACCCTGCCGCCCGCCCCGGTGTCCGTACCTGCCCAGGCCGGCAGCCTCGCCCTCGCCCTGTTGCCGGCCACTGTCCTCGGGCTGGCCGCCGCCCGGTTCGCCTCGCCGCTGCTCGGCGGGGAGGCCCTGGTCGCCGTCGGGGCGGGGGTGATGCTCGGCCGCACCCCACCCGTGTGGCGACCGCCCGCCAGCGCCAAGGCCGTCGGCTTCTTCCTGCTCGCCTACGCCGCCCTGTGGCTCGACACCGCCCGGCTGTACGACCGCTCGGCCGACCCGGCCGCCCCGTTCCTGCGGGGGACGCTGCTGGTCGTCGCCGTCGCCCTGCTGGTCGTCCACGACCTGACCCGCACCGGCCTCGGGCCGCGGCGGAAGGCCTTGGCCGTGGCCCGCCGGCTGACGGCCCGCACCCGCTGGCCGGACTCGCCCCAGGGGTTCGCCGAACTGGGCGACGTGCGGGGGCTTCAAGCGGCCGTCCGGGACGACCCCGGCCCGGCGCTCGACCTGCTCGCCGACCCCCGCCCCGAAGTCCGCCGGGCGGCCCTGGCGGCACTCACCGGCCGGCCGTTCTGGCGGCCGGCCGAGTCGGCCCTGGTGCTCGGGGCGGCCAAGACCCCCGACCCGGCCGTGAAGGTGATGGCCCTGACCGCCCTGGCCCGGGCCACCGACCCGAACTCGGTGGCCGGGCTGACCGGGTTCCTCCGCGACCCCAGCCCCGAGGTGCGGGCCGCCGCCGGGGCCGCCCTCATGGTGGACCCGGCCCGCTGGCCGGTCATCCGGGACGCCGTGCGGGAGGCGCTGGCCGCCCCGGCCCTGGCGGCCGACGGCCCGCTGCCCGGGGCGGCCGACCGGCTCACCCCGATGGCCGTGTGCGACCTCACCAGTTGGGCGGCCGAGCACGAGCCGCTGGCCGGCCGGAGCGTCCGCACTCTGGCCGAGTACTTCGCCGTGCGGCTCCAGTCCGGGCAGTTCCCGCAACTGCCGGCCGACCTCGGGCGGCTGGTGACGGACCCCCAGACCCCGACCGCCCTGCGGGTGGAGCTGGCGGGGCTGTTGCGGGGGCTGAACCTGCTGCCGCCGGAACTGCTCGACCGCATGACTGACGCCGACCAGCCGGGGCCGGTGCGGCTGCTGGCCGCCGAACTCATGCTGGCCGCCAACCCGACCGACGCCGAGGCCATCGACGTGCTGCGGGGGCTGGCCCGGCAGCCGAACCGGGAGACGGCCATCACCATCGCCCGGCTACTCCAGGCGTACCTGGGGCTGGACCTGGGGCTGCCGGCCGGACCGATCGCCGCTCAGAGCCGGCCGGCCGCCGAGGTGGCCAAGCGGGTGCTGGCCTGGGCGACCAACCGTACCGTCCAGGTGGGCCGGCGGCCGGCGTTCGGCACCGGGTCGAGTGGCAGCACCCCGGACCTGGACGCCCAGCGGGCGCCCGCCGGCTGGCCGCGGGGGTAAAGGCATTGTTCCGGCGTGGAGCCGCGACCGCACGGGAGCGTCTAGCTGGGGCGGCCGACTTCGCATCGGAATACCCTCGCTAGACACTCCCGTGCGGTCGCGGCGCCCGCCGGACCGGAGTGTCGGCTACACTGGCGACATGCGACTGTGGATCGGCACCGCCGGGTACGCCTACCCGGCCTGGGCCGGCGGGTTCTACCCGCCCGGCACCCCGGCGGCCGACTACCTGTCCGTGTACGCCCGGCACTTCCCGGCCGTGGAGATCAACAGCAGCTTCTACCGCCCGCCGACCGTCGCTCAGGTGGAACGCATGGCCGGGCGGGTGCCGGCCGAGTTTGGGTTCACCCTGAAGGTGCCGCGGTCGGCCAGCCACGGCTACGATCTGGCCGAGTTGCCGGCCTTCCGCCGGGCGGCCGAGGCGATGGGGGACAAACTGCTCGGGCTGATCGTGCAGTTCCCCGAGAGCTTCAAAAACCTGCCGAGTGACCGCGACTGGCTGATCCGGGTGCGGGGCGAGCTGCGTGGGTTGCCGCTGGCCGTCGAGTTCCGCCATCGGTCGTGGGACGTGCCGGCCCTACCGGCGTGGTCGGCGAAACACGGGTTGACGGTCAGTGGGGTGGGCGTGCCGGATTTGCCGCAACTGTTCCCCGACGGCCCGCGGTGGGGCGGCGACACGGTGTACGCCCGTCTGCATGGTCGCAGCGCCGAGGCGTGGTACGCCGGCGGGCAAGCCCGGTACGACTACGACTACCCGCCCGAGGAATTGGCGCGATGGGCCGATGGGCTGCGACAAGCGGCCGCCGGCAGGGCGACGCGGGGGCTGGTGTTCTTCAACAACTGCGTTGGCACGCAGGCGGTGGAGAATGCTCGGCGGCTAACCGAGCTGATGTGTGGGGTGCCGGGGATGGAAGTGGTGCGACTCCCGGCGATCAAAGAGCGGGGGCTGTTCGACGGACTGGAGTAAGCGATGGGGCTGGACCTCGTTGATACGTTGTACCGGCTCGAACGGCGGTACGGTGTGCGGCTACGGGCCGACGACTTCAAGCCGTACTTTGCCAAGCCCGCCCATCAACTCACGGCTGGCGAACTGCATTCAGTGCTGTGTGATGCGTTGGCCCGTGAGCGTAAACCCGTCCCGGTGAGCAGTTGGAACGGGGTGCGGCGTGAACTGGCCGAGGTGGCCGTCGTATCACCGTTCGTCATCAGACGGCAGAGCCGCTTGCGCGACGACTTGGGTATTGAATGATCGCGCGGGACTTCACTGTGTGCGCGCGGGTAGACTTTGAGGCGTAAGCCCACCAGTTGCAACGGGTAGGCTTTGAGTGGCCACCCCCATCCCGGGTCCAACCATGCGCCCGCTCCTCGCCCTGCTGCTCCTCGCCGCCCCGGCGGCCGCCGCCGACCGCCCCAACTTCGTGTTCGTCTTCAGCGACGACCACGCCTTCCAGGCCCTGTCCGCCTACGGCCACCCGCTCAAGCTGCTCGACACCCCGCACCTCGACCGGCTGGCCAAGTCCGGGATGCGGCTGGACCGCTGCCTGGTGCCCAACTCCATCTGCGGCCCCAGCCGGGCGACGGTGCTGACAGGCAAGTACTCCCACGCCAACGGCTTCTACCACAACACCGGCCAGCGGTTCGACGGCTCCCAACCGACCATGCCCAAGATGCTCCAGGCAGCCGGCTACCAGACGGCCGTCATCGGCAAGTGGCACCTGGAGAGCGACCCGACCGGGTTCGACCACTGGCACGTCCTGCCCGGCCAGGGCGTGTACTACAACCCGCCGATGATCCGCGACGGCCGGCGGGTCAAGCAACAAGGGTATGTGACCGACCTCATCACCGACTTCTCGCTCGACTGGCTGAAGCAGCGGGACAAGTCGAAGCCGTTCCTGCTCATGTGCCAGCACAAGGCCCCGCACCGCGAGTGGGAGCCGGCGCTACGGCACCTCGACCACGACAAGGGTCGCCAGTACCCGGAGCCGCCGACCCTGTTCGACGACTACCGCGGTCGCGGCCGGGCCGAGCGGGAGCAGGACATGACCATCGCCAAGACGATGACCGCCCGCGACCTCAAGCTCACCCCGCCGGCCGGCCTGACGCCCGAGCAGCGGACGGCGTGGGACGCCTACTACGAGCCGCGGAACCAGGCCTTCCGCGAGGCGAAGCTGGAGGGCGAGGAGTTAGTGCGGTGGAAGTACCAGCGCTACCTCCACGACTACCTCGGGTGCGTCAAGGCCGTAGACGAGAGCGTGGGCCGGCTGTTGGACTACCTGGACGCGGAAGGGCTGACGGACAACACGGTGGTGGTGTACGCCAGCGACCAGGGGTTCTTCCTGGGCGAGCACGGCTGGTTCGACAAGCGGTGGGCGTTCGAGGAGAGCCTCCGCACGCCGTGCCTGGTGCGGTGGCCGGGGGTGACGGTGCCGGGCACGGCGTCGGCCGCCATGACCAGTACCCTCGACTTCGCCCCGACGTTCCTGGACGCCGCCGGGGTGCCGGTGCCCGGCGACCTGCACGGCCGCAGCCTCCGCCCGGTGCTGGCCGGCACCCCGCCGGCCGACTGGCGGAAGTCGTTCTACTACCACTACTACGAGCACCCCGGGCCGCACGCCGTCCGCAAGCACTACGCGGTGGTGACGGACCGCTACAAACTGATCCGCTTCTACGAACCCGGCGGCGAGGCGTGGGAGCTGTTCGACCGCCAGACCGACCCGCAGGAGCTGACCGACGTGGCCGACAAGCCGGGGTACGCGGCCGTGCGGAAGGAGCTGGAGGCGGAGCTGGCCCGGCTGCGGGCCGAGCTGAAGGTGCCCGACCCCGACCCGCCCGAGGCCGCTGTGCCGGTAGCGAAGAAGAAGTAGGGGTGGTTCGCGTCCGCGTGTGCGTCACAAGTCTCGCTGGCGTCCGATCCACGCCGACGCTATTGCTGCCGCCAAACCTTCCCGCGGAGGGCGGACGGATGCGCCGGTTCGTGCGACTGCTACTGTCCGTGGCCGGCCCGGGGTGCGGCATGTGTGCCCCGTGCGAGGGGTGCGGCCGGGCATTCGCCGACCCGCCGGCCGCCCCCCGACCCGCCCGCCCCGTCGCCGCCGTGGTGAACGGCGAGCCGGTGTTCGTGGACCAACTCGACGCCGCCCTCAGGGCTAGGCCGCTGACCGCCGGCCCGGTGCCCCCGGCCCAGCTCGTTGCCCTCCGCCGGGCCATGCTCGACGGCCTGCTGGACGACGTGCTGCTGCGACAGTTCGTTGCCCGCCACGGCCCGACGGTAGACCCGGCCGAGATCGATGGCCACCTCAAGGGCTTGGCCGAAGGGTTGGCCAAACAGGGCAAGCGACCGGCCGACTACTACCGCGAGGTCGGCCAGACCGAGGCCGAGGTGCGGGCGAACTGGACGGCCCTGCTGGCCTTCCACAAGTACGCCGAGCGGGTCGGCACCGACGCCGAACTCCGGAGCCACTTCGCCGCCCACCGGGACGTGTTCGACCGGGTGCAAGTGCGGGCGTCCGTCATCCTGGGGCGGGTCAGCCCGTCGGCCAGCCCCGGCGAGTTGGTGGCCGCCCGCGAGCGGTTGGCCAAGTTGAAAGTGGACATCACGGCCGGCAAGTTGACGTTCGCCGACGCCGCCCGCAAGCACAGCCTGGACCCGTCGGCCCCGCTCGGCGGCGACCTCGGGCTGTTGGCCCGCCGGGACGCGGTGGTGGACCCGGAGGTGGCGACGGCCGCGTTCGCCGCCAAGCCCGGCGATCTGGTTGGGCCAGTGGACACCGAGTTCGGCCCGGCGCTGGTGCAGGTGGTGGAGCGGACCGCCGGCAAGCCGGCCGCCTTCGAACAGGTGGTCGAGTGGGTGAAGGAGTGCTACGCCGACGACCTCCGCGGACGGGTGCTGGCGAAGCTGAAGAAGGAGGGCAACGTGCAGGTGCTGCTGCCTTAGGGCACGGTTCACCGTGCCGCACGGGCGAAGACGGCAAGGTGAACTGTGCCCTACAACGATCTCATGAAACTCTTCGACCTCACCGGCCGGGTGGCCCTCGTCACCGGCGGCAGCAAGGGCCTCGGCAAGGCGATGGCCCGCGGGTTCGCCGAGGCCGGCGCCGACATCATCCTCGCCGGCCGCGATGTCGCCCAACTGTCTGCCACTCTGGACGACATCCATACCAGTACTGGCCGCCGGGGGACGTTTTTCGTCTGCGATGTGTCTGATCGTGCCCAGGTGGCCAAGCTGGCCGTCGATGCCGAAGCCGTGTTCGGCAAGATCGACATCCTGGTGAACAACGCCGGGCAGAACGCCCCGCAGCCCATCGACACCGTGGACGACGCCACCTGGGACCGGCTGCTGGAGGTCAACCTGTCGAGCTGCATGGCCCTCACCCGGGCTGTCGCCCCCGGCATGAAGGAGCGGCGCTGGGGCCGGGTGATTCACATCTCGTCCATCATGGGGTTCGTGTCGAAGGAGGGGCGGAACGCCTACTCGGCCACCAAGTCGGCCCTGCTCGGGCTGTGCCGGGCGTCGGCCTGCGACCTCGGGCCGTTCGGCGTCACCGTCAACTGCCTGGCCCCGGGGCCGTTCCTCACCGACATGCCGATGAGCGTGCTGTCCGACGCCGAGAAGCAGGTGTTTGCCGACCGCACCGCCCTGGGCCGCTGGGGCCACCCGCGGGAGCTGGTCGGGCCGGCCGTGTTCCTGGCTTCCGAAGGCGGCGGGTACGTCACCGGCCAGGCGGTTGTGGTGGACGGCGGCTACCTGGCGCGGTAGGGTTGACACTTCTGGTTTTCCGGGCCGCTTGCACGGAGGTGCGGGTGTGCCCTATAGTGAGACAGGGGCGGTTGCCGCACGGCACCTTTTTCCGCCGCCCCCGTCCGGCCTCGGGGATCAGTCGGGATGAGTGTCACCCTCGCCCTGCCCGGTGTCGTCGTGTCGTCTGCCCCGGTCGGCACGCCGTCCGACGCCAAAAGCATCTACCACGACTGCGAGTCGGAGGCCGACCGCTTCAAGTGGATCGAGAGCGAGAAGGCCGGCCGCGACCTCGGCGAGCCGGCCATCCAGCGGTGGGTACAGGACCACTGGTGGGGCTACCTGCGGGCCAAGTGGCTGGAACACCTGCAAGGGAAGTGTTTCTGGGTGGAGCTGGACCGCGGCGACTACGGCCTGCTGGTGCGGGCCTTCCACGAGCAGCGCGAACTGCTGGACGAGATTCTGCAGCGGCTCAAGGACGGCCAGGAGAACCTGGACGTGATCCACTGGGCGGTGCAGCACCGGCTGGCCCTGGACCCGGTCATCCAAATCCTCGAAGCCCTCGACATCAACAGCCGCCGGCTGGTCCACCGCTTCGACGCCGTCGCGGCGTAGGGCCAACGGCTTCGCCGCGCCAGGAGGGTGCCGGATGTTCGCCCCGCTCGTGGTCGCCGCCGTCGTGGCGACCGACTTCCACGCCGCCGACTGGCTCCGCTGCCTGCGGCAGACCTTTGCCGACGTGCGGTCACTGTCGGTCGATTTCACCCTCACCTACACCCGGCCGGGGCAACCGCCTGAGAAACGGGCCGGCAAACTGCTGCTGGCCCGCGACCGCCGCGGCCGGCGGGTCGGCGACCTGACGTTCTGGCAGGACGGGGCCGAGGTCGAGAGCTACACCCTGTGGGCCGGCAAGGTGTACCACCGCCAGCCGAAGGCCAAGCTGGTCACGGTGTACGAGCCGGCCGACGGCGACCCGCTGCGGTTCGCGGCCGATCACCTGCTGCCGGCCCTACACCTGCTCACCGACCGGCGGCCGGCGTGCCGGGCCAACGGCGGCGACCAGTTCTACTTCCTCATCCGGATGGCGGTCCCCGCCGCGCCAAGCAGCGACGTGTTGACGATCGGGGAGGCATTCCAGGAGCTGGTGGACGTGGACCTGGCGATCCCGTCCGGCCCTTGGCCGCACATCCCGGCAGATGTGCCGAGCTACGCCCGGGTGGTGGACCGCCTCGGGCAAAGCCGGGTGTTCGAAGTGACGCTGATGCGGCTGAACGCAGCCAACGGGCCGACGGCCGCCGACATCCCGGACCCGACGACGCTGCCGGCCGGGTGGCGGGAGTGGTCGCCGGCGAGGGATTTCAAGGCAGCCGAGGAGCGGGCCAGACGCTATGCGGAGGAAGACCGCAAGCAGCAGCGAAAATAGGCGAGCGGCGGGCGGGGTGTTGGCGAGCGGCCGGCGTGAGCCGGTCCGGCCCGGGGAGTTGGGTGGCGACACACCCCGGGCCGGACCGGCTCACGCCGGCCGCTCGCCAAGAAAGCCCTCGCTGCTCAGTCCCGGAAGGCACTGTGGCAGTTGGAGCAGTTCAGCTCCAGCGCCTTCAGCTTCTTCTGGAGCACGTCCTTGTCGGCCTTCGCGCCCTTGGCCCCCTCGGTGGCGATGGCCGTGCCCAGCTCGCCGGCCTCCTTGCACAGCTTCTCCCACTGGGCCAGCTTCGGCCCGGTGGCGCCGGCCGCCGGGAACTTCAGCGCGTACGCGGCGATCAGGGCGTTCTGCGCCCCGACGGCGGCGGCCAGCGGCACGTCCGTCACCTTCTTGCCCTGGTCTTTCATGTCCTTTTCCAGATTCAGCCCGCCGGTTTTGGTCGGCCGGTAGGCGCTCATCAGGGTGTCCAGGTCGAACCCGGCCTGCGTGTGCAGATCGATCTTCTTCGGCTCCCCACCCTTCGCCCCGGCCAGCTTGCCGGCGGCCGTCTTGGCGGCGGCCATGTCCTTGCCGGCCACGCTGGTGGCCACCGCCAGGGCGGCCTCCTGGAGGGCGCCGTTGCCGCTCTGCTGCCCGGCCAGGGCCAGCAGCATGGCGGCCGTCTTGACGGTCTTGACGGCGTTCTTGGGCACGCTGCCAGCTTCCAGCGTCTTGGTCAGGAAGGCGGTGTCGGCGTCGATGGCCGGCTTCAGGGCGTCGGCTGACAGCGGGTCACGGGCCGAGCCGACGGCGGCGACGGTGGCCATCGCGGCGGCGAGCAGGAACAGGCGCACGGGGTTGCTCCGGGGAAAGGGGTTCAGGCAGGCCACGCCATCATATCCCAACCCCGCCCCACCCGGGCCGGTTCCGGGTGACAGTTTTCCGCCCGGTTGCGAACCGCGGGTTCGCGCTCTACGGTTGGGGATGGCGTTGCCCCCCCTCCGCACCGTCGGCCGCGAGCCGGTGCCGTCCGACACGCCGCGGCCGGTGGCCGTGGCGGCGGCCCCGTGCGGGCCGGCCCTGGGCGCCGCCCGTATCAGCCCGGACGTCCGCGGCTTCCTGACCGAGCTGGTCAACGCCGGCCTGCTCGCCCCGGCCGCCGTTACCGACCTGTTCACCCGACTCGGCGATCGGCTGACCCAACTGACCACTCGGGAGCGGGCCGCCGACGCCCTGGTGAGCCACAATTTGCTCACCCGCTACCAGGCCGAGCGGGCGCGGGGCGGGCTGACGCATGGACTGGTGCTGGGCAGCTACCGCCTGCTGGAGCGGATCAGCGGGGGCACCGTCGGCATCGTCTTCCTGGGCGAACATGCGGTCCTGAAGCGGCGGGTGGCCGTCAAGGTGCTGCCGGCCGACGACACCGTGTCGCCGGCCACCATCGCCCGGTTTCAGGCCGAGGTGCGGCTGCTGGCCGGGTTCACCCACCCGCACGTCGTCACCGCCTTCGACGCCGGGCTGCTGCCGGCCGCCGGCGGCGGTCAGGCCGACCTGCACTATCTCGTCCTGGAACTGGTCACCGGCGGCGACCTGGAACAGCACATCTACACGGCCGGGGTGCAGCCGCCGGCGGTGGCCGCCGAGTGGGGCCGACAGATCGCCAGCGGGCTGCACGCCGCCCACACGGCCGGGCTGGTCCACCGCGACCTGAAGCCGAGCAACATCCTGCTGACCGACGGGCTGCTGGCCAAGATCACCGACTTCGGCCTGGCCCGGGAGCCGTCCAGCACCGTCACGCGGCACGGCAGCCTGCTCGGCACTCTAGAGTTCATGGCCCCGGAGCAACTGGCCGACGCCCCCACGTGCGGCCCGGCGGCCGACGTGTACGCCCTCGGGGCGACCCTGTTCTGGGTACTCACCGGGCAACTACCACTGGACTACGGCCGGTCCATCGCCGGGGCCATGACGGCCATCCGGACGGGGTTCGTCCGCCACCTCCGGCAGGCCGATCCGAAGCAGCCGCCGGAGCTGGACGCCCTGCTGAACAAGATGCTGGCCCGCAACCCGGCCGACCGGCCGACGGCCAGCCAGGTGGTACAGGCGCTGGCCCCGCTGGCGGTCGGGTCGGTGCTGCTGGCCGACGGCACCGCCGACCCGGGGGCCGAGGCCGACCGGCTGCGGGCGGCGGTGGCCCAACTGGAACAGACGGTGAAGGCGAAGGCGGCCGAGGCCGACAGCGTGCGGGCCGGGCTGACGGCCGCCCTGGCCGCCGCCGCCGCCGCCCGCCCCGGCGAGCCGCCCGGCCACCAGCAGCGGGTGGCCGCGTACGCCCGGCTGCTCGGCGGCGCCTTGGCCGGCAAGCCCGGCTGGGACATGCTCAAAGAGCCGAAGTACCTGGACGACCTGTGCCGGGCGGCCGCCGCCCACGACCTCGGCCTGGTCGCGGCGGCCGACGACGCCCACCCGCGGGCCGGGGCCGACGTGCTGTTCGCCGTCGCCCAGGCGTGCGGGGCAGCCCTGCCGGGGCTGCGGCTGCTACGGGCGGTGGTCCGCAACCACCACGAGCGGTGGGACGGCACCGGCTTCCCGGACCGGCTGGCCGGCACCGACATCCCGCCGGCCGCCCGGCTGGTGGCCGTGGCCGTGGCCTACGACGACCACCGCCGCACCGACCCGGGCCGCACCCACCTGGAGGCGACGGCCCTCGTCCGCGGCGGCAGCGGCACCGCCCACGACCCGCAGGTGGCGGACGTCTTCCTGAAGCTGAGCGACGAGTTCGAGCGGCTGTACGCGGTCATCCCGGACCGCGAGGGCCAGCCGGCCCCGGGGGCAGTCCCCGACCCGCCGCCGGCGGCGGCCGCCCCGACCTCGACGCCGGGCGTCGGCCGGCTGCGGTGGGCGCCTCACTAGTACTCCGTTGCAGCTAGTCTGTGGCCAGTACGGGGTACAGGCGGCGGAGCCTGGTGCGGGCGTCGGCGGTGGTGAACTGCCCGTCCGCCTTGG
>JAYVUZ010000022.1:0-20171 GCA_043787415.1 Fimbriiglobus sp.
GGCTTTTAGCCTGCCCGAGTTCGGGCAGGCTAAAAGCCCGCCCTACTATCAACCGGCGTCAGCCCTTCAGCTCGTCGGCCCGGTCCAGGTCCACGGTGCCGGCGGCGTTGTAGAAGTTCAGGATGATGGCCAGCGCCACCGCCGCCTCGGCCGCCGCCAGCACGATCACCAGGACGGCGAACACCTGGCCGTCGAGTTTGAGCGACGGCACGTGCCGGGCGAAGGCCACCAGGTTCAGGTTGGCCGCGTTCAGGATCAGCTCGACGCCCATGAGCAGGCCGACGGCGTTCCGCTTCACCGCCAGGCAGAACACGCCGCAGCCGAACAGCCAGGCCGACAGCAGCAGGTACGCGACCAGCCCGGGTTCGCTCACGGCTTGCTCCGGTCGGCCCGGGCGAGGTACGCAGCCCCGACCAGCACCACCAGCAGATGCACCGACACCACCTCGAACGGCAGCAGGTAGGCCACCCCGCCCGGCCTCTCCGGGACGCCGAGAAACGTCATCCCGAGCGGCCCGGGGCCGGGCAGGTCGTCGGCCGCCGGCCGGTCGCCGATGCGGACGGCCACCGTCGCCAGGAGGCCGAACAGGGCGACGGCCAGCAGCCCGCCGGCGGCCCACTCCCACCGCCGCGGCGGCAGCACGGCCCGCGGCCCGCCGGCCGTGAGCATGCCGCCGAACACCAGCAGCACGAGCGTCCCGCCGACGTAGACGATGAGCTGGGCGGCCCCCAGGAACTCGGCCCCGAGCAGCAGGAAGCACAGGCCGACGCCGACCAGCGCCCCCAGCAGGCACACGGCCGACCGCACGACGGGGCTGGTCAGCGCGACGCCGACGGCGGCGGCCCCGGTGCCGGCGGCGACGAGCAGGAAGAGTGCCCACGTCAGCATCGCGTCTCCGCAACATCTTGGCGAGCGGCCGGTGTGAGCCGGTCCGGTCTGCTGTTGGCAACACTCCATGACCCCGGGCCGGACCAGCTTACGCTGGCCGCTCGCCCGCGACCGCCGGCTCCGCCCACACCCCGCCGGCGTTCGCCGAAGTCCCGCCCGGGTCGGCCACCACCACGCTCACCAGCAGTGCCGACAGCCCCAGCCCCGTCAGCCCGGCGAGCGTGTACCGCACCACCTCGCTGACGCCCGCCGGCACCAGCAGTTGCCAGCCGCACACGCCGACCACCAGCCCGCAGCTCACCGGCAGGAAGTACTTCAGACACACCGTCATCACCTGGTCGATGCGGAGCCGCGGCAGGCTCCACCGCAGCCACATCATGACCAGGATGAGCACGGTGCATTTGCCGACGAACGTGGCCACCCCGACGGCCGCCCCGCCGACGCCGCCCACGGCCGCCGGCAGGAACCCGGGGTGCCAGCCGCCCAGGAACAGGATGCTGCACAGGCCGCTCACCGCCACCATGCTGCCGTACTCGGCGAGGAAGAAGTACGACCACCGCATGCCGCTGTACTCGGTGTGGAAGCCGGCCACCAGCTCGCTCTCGGCCTCGGCGTTGTCGAACGGCGCCCGCTTGCAACTGGCCGTCGCGGTGACGAAGAAGACGAACCCGGCGACGAAGGTGAACGGGTCGTGGAAGCCGTACCAGTGCCAGACGTAGCCGGCCTGCTGGTCGCCGATCTGGGTCAGGTCGAGCGTCCCGGCCAGGCACACCGGCACCACCACGCACAGCCCCCGCGGCACCTCGTAGCTGACCACCTGGGCGGCCTCCCGGATGCCGCCGTACAGCGCCCACTTGCTGCCCGAGGCGTACCCGGCCAGCAGCACCGCGAACACCTCAACCGAGAGGGCCGCCAGCACGAAGAAGGCGGCGACGCCGACCGGGTGGCCGACCAGCCCGGAGGCGAACGGCAGGGCCAGGAAGCTGCAGAAGGTGGCACAAAAGCCGAGCGTCGGGGCGAGGCGGAACAGGGCGCGGTCGGCCACGTCCGGGCTGAGGTCTTCCTTCGTCACCAGCTTGATGCCGTCGGCCAGGGACTGGAGCAGGCCGAACGGCCCGACCCGGGTGGGGCCGAGCCGGTCCTGCATCCGGGCCGACACCTTCCGCTCGGCCCAGATGAGCAGGAAGGCGGCCAGCCCGATGACGCTGACCAGCACCCCCGCCGCGACGAGCGCGCGGGCCAGCACGGCGAGGGCCGGCGGCAGGTGTTCGGCGAACGGGTCGGGCATAAGGGCGTTAGTCTAGCGGCGACGGCGGCGAGTTGCCATGATGTCCCGCCATGCCGTCTCCCCTCGGCCCCGCCGCCCGCCGCCCGTGGTCCCGCCGCCCCGGCAACGCCCGGCCGCACCCGGCCGCCCGGCAGGCCCAGCAGCCCGTCGTCGCCGCCCCGGCCGACCCGCTGGCCCGCGGCCCCAAGCTGGCCCGGCTGGAAGCCGCCCTGTTCCTGGCCGACGAGCCGCTGCCGGCGAAAAAGCTAGCAGAAGTTGCCGGGCTGGCCGACGCCGCCGAGGCCCGGGCGCTGGTGGCCAAACTCCGCGACCTATACGACGCCGACGGCACGGCCTTCCAGGTGGCCGACCTGGCCGGCGGCTACCAGCTCCTCACCCGCCCGGCGTTCGACCCGTGGCTGCGGCGGCTGCGGCGGCCGGTTGCCGACCTGCGGCTCACCCCGACGGCGATGGAAACCCTGGCCGTGGTGGCCTACAAGCAGCCGGTGACGCGGGCCGAAGTGGAGGCCGTCCGCGGGGTGGCGTGTGCCGACGTGCTGCGGGTGCTGATGGAGCGCGGCATGGTCCGCACGGCCGGCCGCCACGACTCGCTCGGCCGGCCGCAACTGTACGCGACGACCAAGAAGTTCCTCCAGGCGTTCGGCCTGAACTCGCCCGGCGAGCTGCCGCCGGTGTAGGGCACGGTTCACCGTGCCGTCGGTGCGGGGACGGCACGCTGAACCGTGCCCTACGACAGCCGCCCGGCCCCCGTGTACACCGTCGCCCGGCCGCCGCGGACGAAGCCGGCCAGCGTCATCCCGACCCGCCCGGCTAGCTCGACCGCCAGCGACGACGCCGCCCCGACGGCCGCGAACACCGGCACCCCGGCCACCGCCGCCTTCTGCACCAGCTCGAACCCGGCCCGGCCGCTGACGCACAGCAGCCGCCCGGCCGTCGGCTCGCCCCGCAGCAGGGCCGCGCCGATCAGCTTGTCCACGGCGTTGTGCCGGCCCACGTCCTCGAAGGCGGCCAGCAGTTCCCCCGCCGGGGTGAACAGCCCGGCGGCGTGCAGCCCGCCACATGCGGTGAACCCCGGCTGGGCCGTCCGTAGTGTTTCGGGCAGCCCGAGCAGCACCGCGGCCGGGACACACAACGCGTCCGGCGGAAGGGGGTCGAGGCGTCGCAGCACTGCGTCGAGGTGGGTCTTGCCGCACACCCCGCAGGCGGCCGACGTGTACCCACTGCGGGCGTGCCGGACCTCGTCCACAGGCACGTCGGGGGCCAGCTCCAGCCGGAGTTCGTTCGGCCCGTCCTGGTGGACGCCGCGGAGGTCGGCGGCCGACTCGATGAGGCCGTCGGTCAGGGCCAGGCCGGCCGCCAACTCAGCGTCGTGGCCGGGCGTCCGGAGCGTGACGGCCAGCACGAACCGCCGTCGGTCCGGCCCGTGGCTGATACGGACTTCCAGCGGCTCCTCGACGGCCACCGCGTCGGTGGCGGGACCGCCGCCGCCGATCACCTGCACGGGCACGGGGCGGACGGTGGGCGGGGTCATCATGAGACTGTAGCGGCGGAGCCTCACGGCGGCCCGACTGTGTGGGCAGTCCGGGCCAGTGCGATTCGACCGCCAGACGCGAACGCCGTGCGGCAAACTCGTCGGCGACTTCGGCCGGGCTGGAACTGTGGCCGCCGAGTATTATCCTATCCGGGGGTCGGCCGCACCCGCGTGCGCCGCGGCCCAGGTCATGGCAAACTCTCGGAGGGTCTGATGTCCAGTGCCGAAGACGTGATTAGTCCCGACCCGCCGCCCGCGCCCCCACCCGCGCCGGCGGCGGACGTCGGCCAACTGTTCGCGGCGACGAAGGGGGTTCACGACCTGCTCGCGCCGCTCGCCCCGGACCTCCGCCTCCGGGTCGTCCGGTCCGTCTTCGAGTTGCTCGGTAGCCCACTGTCGCCGACCGCGTTGGACCGCGTCGGCGGCAACCCGTCTGGCCGCTTCGCCGATGCCTGCGGCGGGGGCGAACGGTCGGCCGCGGTGCGGCAGTGGATGCGGCGGCACGGCGTCAGCGACGAGGCCCTCGACCGCCACTTCCACCGCGACGGCGAGCGGACGGCCGTCATCGACAGCCCGAAGGCGACCCGGACGAAGAAGGAGCAGGTGGCGAACGCCTACCTCCTGCAAGGCGTGGCCGCGCTCCTGAGCACGGGGGTCGCAGCCTTCACCGACGACGAGGCCCGAGACCTGTGCCGGCAGTTGGGGTGCTTCGACAGCACCAACCACTCGAAGGCGTACAAGGACTTCGGCAACCGGCTGATCGGCAGTCTGGGCGACGGGTGGCGGCTGACGAACCCCGGGCTGCAAGCCGCCGCCGACTTGCTCAAGGGCGGCCCGGGGTGAGCGGCCGGCCGCGTTCCCCCGCGGCGGCGAGCAGCGCCTCGAACCGCGGCAGGCACGCTTCCAGCGAATACTTCTCCCGCACCAGCGCCGCCCCCGCGTCGCCGAGTGGCCGCACCGCCGCCGGGTCGTCCAGCACCTGACACATGGTGTCGGCGAAGGCGTCGGCGTCGAAGAACGGCCGCAGCAGCCCCGTCACCCCGTCGGTAACGAGTTCCCGCACCGGGGCGGTGTCGCTGCACAGCACCGGCGCCCCGCAGGCCAGGGCGTCGAACAGGCTCCAGCTCAGCACGAACGGCACCGTCAGGTACATGTGCAGGTCGGTGACACAAAACAGCTTGGCCAGCTCCGCCGGCGGCAGCAGGCCGGTGAACACGAACCGGCTCAGGTCGTACGTCCCCTGGCTCAGCACCCACTCCTTGAACGTCTTGCCGCCGGTGTGCTTGTCGTCCCCGCCGTAGCACACCCTGTCCTGCCCGACCACCGCGAACAGCACGTCGCTCCGCCGGTCGGCCACCTGCTGGGCCGCCTTCAGGAAGATGTCGAACCCTCGCATCGACTCCATGCCGCGGGTGGCGTAGGTGACGAGCTTCATGCCGGCTGGTAGGTCGCGGCCGGCCACCCGTCGGGGCAGCCTCGACTGCGGCTTCCACAGGTCGATGTCTACCCCGTCGAACACCGTGGTCAGCTTCGGCTGGTACTCGGCCGGGAACCGGGACCGCTGCCAGTCGGTCGGGCAGTAGCCGCGGTCGCAGTTGTCCAGGTCGAGCAGGATCATGGCGTTGCGCGCGCCCGCCCGCAGCTTGTCGATCGGCTTGGAGGGGAAGTCCGGGCGGAAGTCGAGGTCGCTGTCCCGCACCCGGTAGAAGTACTCGAACAGGTTGACCACCGGCACCCCGGGGTACAGGTCGCGGAGGAACAGGGTGCTGCCGAACCCGCTGTGCCCGATGATCAGGTCCGGTTTCACCTCCGGGGCGGCGGCCAGCCGCTCGTGGACGGCGTGGGCGTGCCAGACGGCGTTCTCGAAGGTGCGGCCGCAGTAGTGCGTCTGCTCGGTGGCCCCGCCCTTGAGGTGGTACTGGAGGCACCGCACGCCCTTCACCACGCCCTCCGGCTTCTGCGACACGAACGTACAGGTCCAGCCCGGCCGCTCGGCCAGCTTGAAGGCGAACGGGCCGAACTGGGCCGGGAAGTTTTGGTGGACGAACAGCAGGTTCATGGCGTCGCCAACATACCAAAAGAACCGCGACCCCGGCCATTGCTGACCGGGGCCGCGGGGTGGCCGGCGTCGGTGGGCGACCGCCGCCGGCCGGCGCGTCACGGGACGGTCTCGAACCCGTCCCACCACTGCGGCAGACCGGCCGGCCCGCCGAGTTGGGTCTTCTTGAGCACGTCGGTGCCGCTGCCGCCGTGCGCCCTGATGGACCCGAGGTAGGTGCCGAGCAGCTCCACCGAGTCGTTGTCGTCGCCGGCGTCCACGTCCAACTTGAGGGTGGCCCCGCCGCTGGTCAACTTGACCGTGTCGTTGCCACCGCCGCCGGTGACGGTGGCCGGCGCCCCGGTCGTCGCCCAGTTGAAGCCGGCGGCATAGGTGAGGGTGAGGGTGTCGTTGCCGGCCCCGCCGGCCACGGCGATCGCCCCGTCGGCGTCGGCGAGCGTGTCGTTGCCGTCGCCGCCGTCGAGCCGGTCGAGGAAGCCGGCCCCGCCGTCCAGGGCGTCGTTGCCCGCCCCGCCCAGCAGGGTGTCGTCGCCGGCCCCGCCGGTGAGCGAGTCGTTGCCGTCGCCGCCGGTCAGGCTGTCGGCCCCGCCGCCGCCTGTGATGTTGTCGTTGCCCGACCCGCCCCAGACGGTGGCGCTGCCGGTGGTGCCGGTTATGGTGGCCAGGTCGTTACCATCGCTCAGGTCGATGAGCTTGTTGCCCGACCCGCCGGCCACGGTGTCGTTGCCCGTCCCGGCCCAGACCGTGTCGTCGCCATCGCCGGCCGTCAGGGAGTCGTTGCCGTCGTCCCCGCCGAGCAGGTCGGAGCCGGCCCCGGCCGTGACGGTGTCGTTGCCGGCCCCGCCCCACACCGTGTTCGTCCCGTCGCCCACGGAAATCAGGTCGTCCCCGTCGTCCCCGGTCACGGTGTCGTTGCCGCTGCCGGTCGTCACCGTGTCATTACCCGACCCGGCCCAGACCGTGTTGGTTCCGTCGCCGGCTGATATCAAGTCGTTACCCGCGTCGCCGGTGATCACGTCCGACCCGGAGCCGGCCGTCACCGTGTCATTGCCCGACCCCGCCCACACCGTGTTGTTGCCGCCGCCCACGGTGATGCGGTCGTCGCCGTCGTCCCCGGTCACGCTGTCGTTGCCGGAGCCGGCCGTGACGGTGTCGTTGCCCGACCCGCCCCACACCGTGTTGTTTCCCTCGCCGGCGTCTAGCCAGTCGTTGCCACTGCCGCCGTCCAGGGTGTCGTCGCCGGCCCCGCCGGTCAGGCTGTCGTTGCCGCCGGACCCGGTCAGCCAGTCGTTGCCGTCGCCGCCGAGCAGGGTGTCGTTGCCGGCCCCGCCGTCCAGGCTGTCGGCCCCGCCGCTGGCGTAAAGGGTGTCGCTACCGTCGCCGCCGAGCAGGGTGTCGGCCCCGCTGCCGCCGGTCAGGGAGTCGTTGCCGGTGCCGCCGTCGAGCAGGTCGGCCCCGGTGCCGCCGGCCAGCACGTCGTTGCCGTCCTCGCCGTACAGCCGGTCGGCCCCGCTGCCGCCCACCAGGGTGTCGTTGCCGGCCCCGCCACGAACGGTGTCGTTGCCGCCCCGGGCCGTCACACTGTCGTTGCCGTCGCCGCCGGTCAGCGAGTCGGCCCCGCCGCCGCCCACCAGGGTGTCGTTGCCGGTGCCGCCGTCCACCACGGCCGGCCGGGTCAGCCCGGCGTGCAGCGTCACCGAGTCGTTGCCCCCCTTGGCGTCCACCTGAATGCTGCCGGTCACGGTGAACGGCCCGGCACTCACCCCGTTCCGCACCGCCACCACCTGCGCGCCGGATGGGTTCACGGCGATGGTGTCGTTGCCCTCGGTGCCCAGCACGACCAGGTTGCCGCCGCTCAGGTAGGCCCAGGCACCGGACGTGACCGTGACCGCCAGTTGGTAGTCGGTCCAGGTGTTGTCCTTGTCGAACACCCGGCCGTACACGGTGAACCCGCCGCCAGTGGCGAACGTCGTGGTGAAGCTATTGCTCGACCCGGCCGCGGCGGCGTAGCTGCCGGCCAGCGTCCCGGCCGACAGGCCGAAGCTGTACCGCAGGGTCGCCGTGTCCGCCGTGGACGGGTCGAACACCCCGAGCAGCGAGTAGGTGGCCGGGGCGCCGGCCGCCGGGGCGGTCGGGCCGTCCAGCTTGCTGGCCGTCGGGGCCACGTTAGACACCGCCACGTCCAGGGCGTAGGTGTTCTCCCCGCCGGCCGAGTCGATCACCCGGCCGTACACCCGGTAGCTGCCGTTGTCGGCGAACGTCGGGCTGAAACTGTTGGTCGTTGAGGCGTCGGCATAAATCGTCTTCAACCCGGCCGGGTCGAGGGCGAAGCTGTACCGCAGGCCGGCCGTGCCGAGCGACGACGACAGGCTGGTCAGGCTGTACCCGCCGGCCTGGCCCTCGGTCAGCGCCGCCGGGCCGCTGACGGCCGCCGTCGGCGAGGCCACCGTTACCGTCACCGGCAACTGGTAGTCGTTCGCTCCGTCGTTCTTGTCGAACACCCGGACGTACACGGTGAACGTCCCGGCGGTCGAGGTGCCCGGGCTGTAGGTGTTGCTCGCGCCGGCGGCGGCGTAGGTGGCGGCCAGCTTGGTCTTGTCCGTGGCGAAGCTGTAGTGCAGCCCCTGCGACAGGTCGTCGGTCGACGGGTCGAACACCCCGAACAGGCTGTAGCTGGCGGCGTCCCCGTAGCCGACGACCGCCGGCCCGCTCACCCCGCCGGCCGTCGGGGCGACGTTGCCCACCGCCACCGCCGTCAGCGGGGCGTCGGTGAACTTGCCGGAACTGTCGAACACCCGCATCAGCGACAGTACCGTGTCAGTGAACTTGCCGTCTTTATCGAACACCCGGGCGTACACCGTGTAGGTGCCGTCGTCCGTGAACGTGGTGGTGTACCCGTTGCTGGTGCCGGCGGCGGCGTAACTGCCGGCCAGCTTGGTCGGGTCGGTGGCGAAGCTGTAGTGCAGCCCGGCGGCCGTGTCGGCCGGCCCGTCGCCCGCCCCGGTCAGGGCGAACGACGCCGTCATCCCCTCGCTCAGGGCGGCCGGGTCGTTCGGGCCGACCAGCCGGGCCAGCCCGCCGACCGTCGGGGCCAGGTTGCCGACCGCCACCTGCACGGCATAGTCGGTAGACCCGCCGTCCTTGTCCCACACCCGGCCGTACACGGTGTACGTGCCGTCGTCGGGGAAGGTGAAGGAGGCGGCCCCGGTCGTGGCGTCGGCGTAGCTGGCGGCCAGGGTGCTGGACAGCAAGGCGTAGCTCACCTTCAGCCCGGCGGCGTCGGCGGCCGAAGCGTCCGTCAGGTTGCTAAACCCGACGCTCACCGACCCGCCCTCCACCGCCCCGACGCCGGCGACCAGGGTGCCGGTCGGGGCGGCGTGCTGCACCGTCACCCCGATGGCGTAGTCGGTGGACCCGCCGTCCTTGTCCCACACCCGGCCGTACACCACCACCGCACCGGGGCCGTCGGCCGGGGCGTATTTGAACTCGTTGGCAGCCGAGGCAGCGGCGTAGCTCCCCGCCAAATCATCCTTGCTCAAGGCGAAGCTAAACTTCAGCACTGCGTCTGATGGGTCGGACACGCCGGCCAGGCTGAACGTGCCGGTCTCACCTTCACCGATCACCGCCGGGCCGGCCAGTTCGGTGGCCGTCGGGGCCGTGTTGGTGACACCCACCACCAGCGGCTTGTCGGTGTACCCGCCGTCCTGGTCCCACACCCGGCCGTACACGGTGAAGGTGCCCGGCCCGTCGGCGGCCGGCGAAGTGAAGCTGTTGAGTGTGCCGGCGGTGGCGTAACTGCCGCCGGTGATCGGGGCCAGCGAGAAGGTGTACCGCAGCCCGGCGGCCACGTCGGCGGCCACGTCGGACGGGTCGGCCAGGCTGAACGTGGCCGTCGTCCCCTCGGGCACGCCGGCCGGGCCGCTCACCCCGGTCGTCGTCGGGGCGGCGTTGTCCACCAGCACGTTCATGGTGCGGGTGGCCGACGCCCCGTAGGCGTCGGTGGCCCGCACCATGAACGAGAAGCTGCCGTTGTTGGGCGGCGTCCACCGCGCGTCCCCGGTGGCCGGGTCCACGCTCAACCCGAGCGGGCCGCTCACCAGCGAGTACGTCAGCACGTCGCCGGGGTCGGTGGCCGGCACCGGGGCCACCAGCCGCACGCCCTCGGTGGCCACGAGGGTGGCGCCGGCCGGGAACGTCGGCGGAGTATTCGCGGTCGCCGGGTCGATGACCACCGTCCGCGGGCCGGGGTTGGGCACGACGGAGGTCGGCGTCTTCACCACCAGGTCGCGGCCGAGGCCGGACACCAGGGTGTCGGCCCCGGTGCCGCCCACAATGGTGTCGCCGGTGCCGCGGTCAGCCCCCGGGGCCACGGTGTAGGCGAACAGCTCGTATTTGCCGGCCTCGGCCGGGTCGAAGGCCGTCACCCGCAGGTAGTAGGTGCCGTCGGCCGGCAGCTTCACGTCCACCAGCAACGGGTCTTGGGACTCAAAGTCGTCGTCGGCCACGGCCGGCCCGGTCCACCCGGCCGGGGTGATCGGCACGCCGTTGGCGTCCACCATAGCCAGCACCCCGTCGAACGACTGGCCGGCGTACCGGCCGAGCACCCGGCTCAGCACCTCGAAGGTGTACACCTCGTCCTTCTTGCCGAGGAAGCTGTACACGTCGGTGTCGCCGGCAGTCAGGTCGCCGGTGACGGCCACCGCCCCGGCGGCCAGGGCCTGCCCGTACCACTGGTCGCCGGCCCGCACGGTGTTGGGCACGCTCAGCCCGGGCAGGGTGCCGAGCGGCTGGGCGGCGGCCGGGCTGGCGTGGGCGGCCGTCTGTTCGGGCACCGTCACCCCGGTGAAGGCGAACGCCAGCTTGACCGCCTCGCGCACCCCGAAGTACACCCCGGTGGTGGCGAACGTGGACACCGGCACCCCGACCGAGTCGAGCGAGGTCAGGACGTGCCGCGAAGTCTCGGCGGCGGCCGTCGGCCCGGCGTAGGCCGGGATGAACTTCTTCACCCCGAACCCGTTCCCCCCGCCCACGTACACGCCGCTGCCGACCGGGCCGAAGCTGTCGGCGTGCCGCAGCCCCATCAGGTGGGCCAGCTCGTGGGCGGCCACCGCCGCCGACAGGGTCCGCACCAGCGTCTCGTAGGTGGCCGGGGTCTGGAGGTCGGCGGCGGTGAACCCGTTGGCCGGGGTCAGCAGGTCCACCGCGTTCACCGTCACCGTGCCGTCGAGCGACTGGTTGCGGAAGTCCACGTCCCCGGACCCACCACCGGCCGGCCCGGAGTTGAACCGCACGGTCACGTACCGGCCGCCGTACTCGGCCGACAGCAGCTTGGCCGAGGCGGCGGCGGCGGCGAACGTCACCGGGAAGCCGGCGTAAATCCGCTGCAGGTCGGCCAGCACGGCCGCCCGGTCGGCGGCCGAGTAGGCCCGCTGGTAGCTGCGGGTGTCGGTGTCGAAGTCGAGCAGCACCACCTGGGTGGTGCCGCCCTCCAGCCGGTCGTTGCCGCCGGCGGCGACGAGCGAGTCGGCCCCGCCGCCGCCGACCAGGGTGTTGTCCAAGTCGGTGCCCCGGACGTAGTCCCCGTAGGCGCTGCCGATCACCCGCTCCCACAGGCCGTCCAGCCCGACCCGGTTGAGGGCCGCGTCCACCACCTGCGGGTTGCCGTGGTTGTCCGTCAGGTCGATGCTGATGCCGCGGCGGGCCTGGGAGAAGTCCAGGGTGTCCACGCCGGCCGTGTCCACCAGGGCGTCGGTGCTGCCGGGCACCTCCACGTACCAGTCGTCGCCGGCCGCCCCGTCCACCAGGTCGTCGCCGGCCCCGCCGTCCAGGGTGTCGTTGCCGGCCAGCCCGCGGAGGGTGTCGTTGCCGTCCCCGCCCACCAGCCGGTCGGCCCCGGCGGTGCCGGTCAGCGAGTCGTTGAACTTGGTGCCGACCACCCCCTCCACCCCGCCGCTGACCACGGTCACGGACCGCAGCCCGTACGGGTTGGTGGCCGCCCCGAGGTCGATGGTGACGGCGGCCGGCTGGGTGCTGAAGTCGAACCGATCCTGGTCGGCCGTGCCGGGGTCGGCCACCGTGTCCGTGCCGGCCGTGGTGCCGGAGAACGAGTAGGTGTCGTCGCCGGACCCGCCGGCCAGGGTGTTGGAGCCGTCCCCGCCGGCGAGGGTGTCGGCCCCGCCGTTGCCGGTCAGCGAGTCGTCCCCGCCCAGCCCGAGCAGGACGTTGTCGGCCGCGTTCCCGGTCAGGGTGTCGTTACCGGCCGTGCCGACCACGTTCTCGAACCGGCCGAACAGGTACACCGACAGCCGGCCGGCCAGCACCGTCTGGAGGACAGTCGGGGCCAGGTTGTTCACCTGGCTCAGGTCGAGTCGGGCGCTCGGTAGCGCTCGCAAGTCGATGGTGTCGGTGCCGAACCCGGCGTCGTCCACCGCCGGGCCGGTGTCGCCGGCCTTGCGGACCTCGTCCAGGGTGAGGGTGACGCCGGCGGCCGGCAGCCCAACCGTGTAAGTGTCGTCCCCTTCTTCGCCGAGCAGCAGGTCGTCGGCGAACCCGCCGGACTGCAGGTAGTCGTTGCCCAGCCCGCCCCACAGCTCGGCCGGGTTGGGGGCAGTGGTGGACAGGTCGTCGCCGTCGAAACCGCCGTACAGCCGTACCAGAGTGCCGCCGGTGGCCGTCAGCACGTCCCTGCCGGACAGCCCGTAGGCCCGGATGTCTGTGCCGCCGGCCACGGTCAGTCGGTCGCCGCCGGCCCCGCCGTACAGGTTGACCAGCGACCCGGCGGTGGCGGCCGCCGTCAGGGTGTCGCTGCCGGACTCGCCGAGCAGGTTCTGGTCGGTGCCGCCGCCGCTGGTCAGGGTGTCGTTGCCGTCCCCGCCGTACAGATCCACCGTCTGGGAGGTGCCGCCGACGGTCAGGATGTCGGCGTCGGCCCCGCCGAGCAGCAGGGTGCTGGTGGCGTTGAAGGCCAGCAGGGTGTCGGTGCCCTCGGCCCCGTCGAGGACGTTGCCCGACCCGCCGGCGGCCGGCAGGGCGACGCCGAGGAGGGTGAGCGGGGCGTCCAGCCCGGCCCGCAGGGTGTCGTTGCCGGCCTGGCCGCGGAGCCGGGTGGCGGTCGAGTTGACGGCCACCAGCAGGTCGTTGCCGGCCTCCCCCTGGAGGAAGTCGTTCGAGCCGTTGGCGGCGGCCAGGGTGTCGTTGCCGTCCCCGCCGTACAGCGTGCTGGACCCGGCCCCGAGGTCGAGCACGCTGTCGTCGCCGGCCCCGGCCACGATCAAGTGGTGGTCGCCGCGGAGGGTGATGACGTCGGCCCCGTCGTTGCCGACCAGCACCGCCCGGGTGCCGCCGCCGACGGACAGGGTGTCAGTGCCGGTGCCGCCGGCCAGGGTAACGTTCGGCCCGGCGGACGGCGGCACCGTGAGGGTGACGGATGGGCCGAAGGCCCGGGTGCGGACGAAGCTGAGGGCGGCCGTCGGGTTGGCGGTGAGGGTATCGTTGCCGTCGCCGCCGGAGGCGAACACGCCGCCGAGTAGGGCGGCCGCCACCAACTGGTCGTCGCCGGCCCCGCCGTACAGGGTGCCGGCCGTCGAGCCGGTATCCGCCGTGATCACGTCCGCCCCGTCCCCCCCGTCGGCCACCGTGCCGCTCCCCCGCACCGTGATCGAGTCGTCCCCGGCCGCCCCGTACAGGGTGCCGGCCGACGACCCCGCGTCGGCCGTGATGACGTCCTGCCCGTCCCCCCCGTCGGCCACCGTCCCACTGCCCCGCACCGTGATCGAGTCGTCGCCGGCCGCCCCGTACAGGGTGCCGGCCGTCGACCCGGTATCCGCCGTGATGACGTCCTGCCCGTCCCCCCCGTCGGCCACCGTGCCGCCGCCCCGCACCGTGATCGAGTCGTCCCCCGCCGCCCCGTACAGCGTCGCCCCGGAGCCGGCCGTGAACCTGTCCCCGTTGGCCGTGCCCAGCAGCCCCTCGAACGCCCCGTTAAGCGTCAGCGTGCTCGGGTTGACCGTCGCCCCCGGGTTGACGCTCTGCACCTCGCCCGGCTTGGTCAGGTCGAGCGTCACCCCGAACGGCACCGCACCCAGGTCGATGGTGTCCGTCCCGCCGGCATCCGTCAGCACGACAGTGCTAAACACGGGAACAATAAAATCGTTCCCTAAGCCGCTGTTCAGATCGTCGTTGCCAGCCCCGAACAGGGTGTCGTTGCCCGCCCCGGCCACCAGCACGTTGGTCTCGTGGACCACCGCGTTCGGGTCGCCGGCCCGCAGGATGTCATTGCCCGACCCGCCGATCAGGGTGTCGTTGCCGGTGCCGCCGTCCAGGATGAGCGGGAACGAGTAGCCGGCCGGGGCCTCGATGCGGTCGTCGCCGCCCAGCCCGAGGACCACGACGACGTTCACGTTCGGCAGCGGGGCCGGCACCACGATGCTGTCGGCCGCCGCCGACCCGACCACCAGTTGGGTGATGACCTCGCCGGTCAGCCCCTGCGGGTCGGTCGCCGTCAGCCGTACCGTCTGGGCGCCGGCCGGCACGGCGAACGTCAGCCCGGTGGCGGCGGCCGTACCCGACCCGTTGACGTACCACTTGTACGCCAAGCCCGGGTTGGCCAGCAGGTACGCCTGGTCGATCGGCCCGGCGTCGGTGCCGACCGCCTTCAGGGTGGGCGCCGACGCCGTCGGGTCGCCGGCAAGCGATACGCTCGGCCGGGCGTTGGTCGCAACCACCTGCCGCTGGACCGTCACCCCGGCGGGCACCGTATCTTTGTTTACTACGGTCAGCGAAACGGTGTACGTCCCGTCGTCCGGCACGCGGAACGTCAGCTTCTGGCCGGTGCCGGCGAGCGGGACCGCCAGCCCCGGGCCGGTGACGGCCCAGGCGTAGCTCGACGCGTCTTCCAGGCCGGGGTCGTTGGCCAGCCCGGTCAGGGTGAGGGTGTCCCCCTCGGTGACGCCGAGCGGGCCGGCGGCGGCCAGCGGCGGCGGGGCGGTGATCGTCGGGGCCGGCGGCACGTCCACCGCCTGCCGGGTGGCCGCGAACTGGCCGCTGCTGAAGTTCGCCCCGACGGCCGTCACCCGCACCTCGTAGCGGTCGTTGTCGGCCGGGGTGAAGCTGAACGTGCCGCCGGTGCCGGCCGCGAAGGTGCCGCCGCGGTTCGACCGCACCACGCTCCACGAGTAGGTGTAGGTGGTGCCGGTCGGGGCGGCCGAGGCGGTCAGCGTGACCGGCGTCCCCTCGGTGAGGGTGGCCGGCAGGCCGGTGACTGTCACCGCGGTCCCGACGTACCCGACCACCACCGGGGTGGAAGTGCTGGACATCCCGCCGTCCCGGTCGGTGGCCGTGGCCACCACCAGGTACGTCCCCGGGGCGGTCGGGGTGAACTCGATGGCCGTGCCGGTGCCGAAGGCCAGCGGCGGCACCGGCCCGGTGCCCAGCGGCAGCACCGACCAGTTGACGCTCACCTGGTCGCTGTGGGTGGGGTTGGTGCCGGGGTCACTCGGGGTGGCCGTCAGGCTGATCAGCCGGCCGACGCTCGGGGCGCCGCCGCCGGCCACGGTCAGCCCGACGGCCAGCGACGGGGCCACGTTGCCGACCGGCACGGGGGCGGACACGGCCGCCGCCTGGGAGCCGGTCTGCGGGTCGCGGACGGTCAGGGTGACGACGTACGACCCGTTGTCGTCCGGGGTGAACCGGAAGTCGGACTGCTGCAGGCCGGCGGCGAACGGCAGGGCGGCGAACGGCAGGCCGTTCTTCCGCACGGCCCAGGCGTACTCCAGCCCGACCGGGGCGAACAGCCCGTCCAACTTGCCGACCACGGAGATCGCCGCCCCCTCCAGGCCGTGGGCCGGCAGCCCGAGGATGACGGCCGTCGGCAGTGCCCCGCGGACCGTCACCCCGTGGACGGCCTCGCCCACCCCGCCGTCCGAGTCAACGACGCGGACGCTGATCTGACGGAACCCGGAGAAGGTGCTGGCGTAGGTAAAGGTCGAGTTCGTGGCCCCGACCACCGGGGTGCCGTCCACGAACCACTGGTAGGCGAAGGTGTCGGTCAGCCCGGGGTCGGTGACAGTAGCCTGGAGGCTGACGGCCGCCCCGCTGGCCAGCACGGTGGCCGGCCGAGTGGTGGTGCCGGGCACGAACAGGTCGGGCACCGGGGCCACGTTGTTGACCGTCAGCGACGGGGCCAGGGCGAACGCCTGGACGGCCCCGCTGCCCAGGTCGGTGACCAGCAGCGAGACGGCGTACAGGCCGTCGTTGTCCGGGGTGAACACCAGCGAGGCGTCGCCGCTGGTCGTGTACGGCAGGCCGTTCTTGAGGACCGTCCAGGCGAACTCCAGTCGGGCGTCCGGGTTGTTGGCCTGCACCCGGGCCGTCACTGTCACCTCGGTGCCCTCGTTCACCTGGGTCGGGGCGGATACCACCCCCTCGATGGCGGCCACAACCACTTGCGACGAACCGATGGCGGTGGACGACCCGTCTGGCGCGGTCGCCGTCATGGTCAGGTTGTCGCCGAGGGCGAGGCCGAGCGGCAGGTTGAGGTCGAAGGCGGCCACCCCGCCGGCGTTCGTGGTGACCACACGGGTCTCGTAGAACTGGCGGGTTTGCGGGCCGGGCTGGGTCGGCCCCTGGCGGTAGAAGTCGAGGGTGTACTGGGTGCCCGCCGCCCCGATGAACGAGCCGATGACCCGGACGGCCGTCGGGTTGACCACCACTTTGGTGAGTCCCGGCGGGGTCGGGGCGGCCGGGGTGGTCTGCACCTGGACGTTGAACCCGCCGTTGCCGTACACCTGGTTGAACCGGATGGTGGTCGGGCCAGACAGGACGGACACACCGCCGGCCGTGTTGAAGGCGATCAGGTTGCCGGCCCCGGCCACCCCGCCGCCGACCGTCACCCCACTCGCCCCGTCGTTGACCAGCACGCCGGTGCCGTTGCCCAGGGCCGACAGGCCGTCGAGCGTCGTGCCGACGCGGTTGCCCTGGATCAGCGTGCCGGTCGGCGACCCGCCGCCGTTGCGGTCCACCAGCACCCCGGTCGTGTTCCCGGAGATCAGGTTGCCGGCCCCCGGGGCGGTGCCGCCGACCAGCGTATTTTTCGCGTCCGCCGACACCCGGACGCCGATGTTGGTCGCCCCGATGTCGAGGGTGCCGGTCTTGTCCGTGCCGATGCGGTTGCCCTGGATGATCGTGCCGTCGGCCGAGGCGAACGACACCTGGATGCCGCGGAACCCGCCGGCAATCAGGTTGCCCTCGCCGGCCCCACTGCCGCCGATCTGTGCCCCGACGGCGCTGAACACGAAGACCCCGGTGCCGGCCGTGCGGAGGGCAGTGCCGGTGATGTCCGTCCCGATGTAGTTGCCGCGAATCACGGCCGGGTTCGACTTGAAGCCGCCGCCCAGGGCGATATCCCCGTTCGGGTTGCCGGCGATGACGTTCCGAACGCCATCAGACACAGCCGTCAGGTCTGACACGCCACCGATCTGGACGACGGTCGTCGTGTCGATCACCTGGACGCCGGGGCCGCTGGCCGCCCCACCGAGGCCGTTGCCGAGGACCGTGCTGCCGTCCGCCCCGAGGCCGATGATGTTCCCCTGTAGCTTGCTCCCGGCCCCGGTGTCGGTGCTGAACAGCACGCCCTGGGACAGGTTGCCGGAGATGACATTGCCGAGGCCGGTGCCGGGCGTCGGGGTGCTGCCGCCGACCTCGGTGCCCGACGCCCCGAGGGCCACGTACACCCCGCCGCCGTTGCCGGGGCCGGCCCCGCCGGCCGGGCTGGTGCCGATGTAGTTTCCGGTGATCTTGATGCCGACGGCCCCCAGCCCGATGACGTACACGCCCGTGCGGAAGTTGCCGGAGATGACATTCCGCTCGCCGGCCGTGGCCCCGCCGACGACCGTGCCGGGGGCGTCGAAGACGAGCACGCCGAAGTTGTTCACCCCGCCGGGCAACCCGACCGTTCCGGCCGCGCTCAGTCCGATGTAGTTGGCCGAGACGACGGTCCCGGAGGTGGCGGACCCTTCGACCCGAACGTTCTCGTCGGTGTTTCCGGAAATGACGTTGCGGGCGGCGGCCGAGGTGCCGCCGACCACCGTGCCGGCCGCCCCGTTCTGCACCAGCACCCCGACGGCGTTCGGCCGGGCCAGCCCGGCCGCGTTCAGCCCGATCCAACTGTTGAACACTTGATTCGTGTCGGTGCCTGGTCCAGACACTCGGACGCCGGCGATGCTGTTCCCGCCGATCCGGTTCGCCGCGCCGGTGCCGCCGACCAGGTTGCCGTGTGCCCCGCCGTCGAGCTGCACCCCGGACTGGCCGCCGGCCGCCGCCCCGGCCGTGTCCAGCCCGAGGGAGTTACCGGCCACCGTGTTGGCCGTGCTGAACCGGCCGGTCAGCCGCACCCCGCTGCCGGCATAGTGGGCGACCAAGTTGCCGCCGGCCGCCCCGCCCAGGGTGTTCCCCTCGCTGTCGATGATCAGAATGCCGTCGCTGCCGATGCTGCCGGCGGTGGTGCCGTCGGCCAGCAGGCCAATGGTGTTGCCGGTGACGGTCGTGTTGCGGGTCCACGACCCGCCCAGGGTGTCGCCGCCGAACGACACGATGCGGGCGATCTCGGCCGCCGTCAGCGGCCGGTTGACCACCACCACGTCCTCCAGCCGGCCGTCGAACGTGCGATTGGTCGCCCCGATGCCGCCGCCGACGTACAGGGTGACGCTGGGGTCGCCGGCCACATACACGTTGTCCGCCTGCGGCGTCCCGACCACCGCCACGGTGGCGAACAGCGCCCCGTCGACGTAGAACTTGACGCTCGTGCCGTCGGCCGTGACGGCGACGTGGCGGAAGCTGCCGGTGCCGAAGCCGACGGCCGCGGTGGTGGCGGTCTGCGACCCGGTGCTGGTGCGGTAGCGGAAGGCCAGCCGGGTGACGCCGCCGGTGGCGGTCAGGAAGGCGGCGTAGTTCGGGTTGGTAGCGTCGCCGTTGCTGCCGATGTAATACTCTTGCCCGGCGGCCGGCAGGGTGGCCGGGTTGATCCACGCCTGCACCGACACGTTGTTCGCGTCCAGGGTGTAGCTGGCGATGTGTTCCGACCGGACGTACCCCGGCGTCGCCCGGCTGAGGCTCAGCGCCTGGCTGCCGCCCAACCCGGTGCCGAAGCCGACGGTGCCGACGGCCGTGCCCGGCTGCGAATATCCGCTGGGGTTGGCCAGGTCGCCGTTGAACCGGAACCAGGCGGCGGTGAAGTCGGGGGCACTGGCCCCGCTGATCGACCCCCCGCTGACCGAGATGCCGGCGGCGGTCGCCTTAGCGATCACGTTGCCGTCGATCATCGTGTTGGTGGCTGACGCCGTCACCAACACCCCGGACTGTAGGTTGCCGAGGGTGGCGGTGCCGAGCGTGTTGGTGCCGAAGTAGTCTCCGCGGACGATGGTGCCGTTCGTCCCGAACCCGGACAGGTACACGCCGAAGTTGGCGGACGCGTTGGCGAACACGTTCCGCCCGGCGGCCGTGCCGTCGCCGATCTGGAACCCGCCGATGCGGTACAGGTCCACCTCGGCGTTGTTGCCGGCCAGCACCCCGGTGCCGGCCGCGTCCAGCCCGAAGGTGTTGCCCAGGAAGCTACCGCCGGCGATGTTCTGCAGGCCCACGGCGACGCCGAACTGGTTGCCGTCGCCACCCCCGGTGCCGCCGAAGTTCAGGTCCGACCCGCCGTACACGCCCAGCCCGGACCCGCCGGTGCCGAGCGGGGCCGACCCGTCGGCGGTGGTGCCGAAGCGGTTGCCGCGAACCGTCCAGTGATCGCCGTAGCCGAAGACCGTGTAGTTGCCGGTGTTCACCCACACGTTACCGGCCCCGGCCTGGCCGAGGGTCAGGTGGGTGGGGCCGTAAAAGTAGCTGCCGATGGCGTTCGACCGCTCCAGCGTGCCGGACACGTCGGTGCCGACGTAGTTGTTCAGAATCTGCCAGCCGTCTACCACCCCGAGGTAGAAGCCGGCGTTGTTCCCACTGATGACGTTCCGGGCGTTGGCGTCGGTGCCGCCGACGAGCGCGTTGTCCGACCCGGTCGAACCGCCGATGCCGTGACTATTGGAGGCCTTGGTGCCGACGAGCGTCGCCCCGTCGGCCGCCAGGCCGATCACGTTCCCCTGGATGGTCGCCGTCGCGTTCAGGAAGATGCCGTACTGGGTGTTGCCGCTGATCACGTTGCCGAGGCCGGTGCCGGGGTTGGCGGTCAGCCCGCCGATGACCGTGCCCGTCGCCCCGCCGACCACCTGGACGCCGTAGGCGTTGGCCAGCTTGCCGGTGCCGGCCGCGTTCAGCCCGATCCAGTTGCCGCGGATTTGGGTGCCGGCCGCCGACCCGCCCACCGACACCCCGCTGCCGGCGTTGCCGGAGATCAGGTTCCGCCCGGCCGCGGT
>JAYVUZ010000023.1:0-22177 GCA_043787415.1 Fimbriiglobus sp.
CGCAAGGGAGCGGCCGCTGGGGAACCCGGAGAGTTACTGAGTCCCGCGGCGGCCGCTCCCTTGCGGTCGCGGCTCCCTACTGCCCCGGCTCCTACCGACCCGGCCGCCGCCCGGATACACTGTCACATTCCCCGACACCGGCCGCCGCGTGTCCTACGATTCCGCACCCGGAGGATCCGCCGTGCCCCCCGCCGCCCCCCCGGCGTACACCCGCCCCGACTGGAAGCTGGCCTGCGGGCTGACCGTGGCCGCCGTGCTGTTCGGGTTCAGCGACGGGCTGGCCGGGCTGGTGCGGGTGTGGGCCACCCGGGCCGACTACTCGCACGGCTTCCTGGTGGTGCCGTTCGCCGCCTACCTGCTCTGGACCCGCCGGGCCGCGTTCCCGGCCGTGCGGACGTACCCGGACCCGGTCGGACTGCTGTTCCTGCTGCCGGCCGTGGCCCTGTTCGTGGCGGCCGGCGTCACCAACATGGCCAAGGAGGGGGCGCAGGGGCTGGCGACCATCGTCGCCCTGGCCGGGGTGGTGGTCATGTTCTGCGGCCGCTGGCCGGGCCTCGGCTGGGCGTGGCCGGGCCTCGGCTTTCTGCTGTTCACCCTGCCGCCGCCCAACTTCGTGGAGAACACGATCAGCCTGAAGCTACGGGACTTCGCCACCGCCGCCGGCACCTTCAGCTTCCAGACGCTCGGCCTGCCGGCGTACAGCGAGGGCAACCGCATCCTCATCGGCGACACGGTGCTGGAGGTGGCCCGCGCCTGCGGCGGCCTGAGCATGTTGCTCACCTTCGTCGCCCTGGCCGCCGGGCTGGCCCTGCTCATGACCGGCCGGCACTGGGTGGACCGGGTGCTGGTGGTCGCCGCCGCCGCCCCCATCGCCCTGGCCTGCAACGTGGTCCGCATCGTGGTGACGGGGCTGGTGTACCACGCCGGCTGGACCAAACTGGGCGACCTGGTCATCCACGACCTGGCCGGCTGGCTGATGATGCCGCTGGCCCTGGGGCTGCTGTGGGCGGTCGTCAAGCTGATCGACTGGATCGCCGAGCCGGTGGACCGGCTGGACACCGCGGCCGCCCTCAACCTGCCGAGTACTCGGCGGGACGGGTTGCCGGTGATGAGGGTGCGGTGACCCGGGCGTACACCCTGCTGGCCGCCGGGGTGGCGGCGTTCGTGGTGTACGGCAGCCTGGTGCCGTTCCACTTCCACGCCCGGCCCGGCCGGGACGCGGCGGCCGACTTCCGCGCGTGCATGGCCGACCGGCTGCTGCCGCAGAGCCGGTCGGACGGGCTGGCCAACTTCGCCCTCGGGGTGCCGCTCGGGTTCGCGCTGCTGGGGGCCTGTCCGTCGCGTCGGGGGCTACTGGCGGTGCCGCTGCTGGCCGGCTGCGTGGGGCTGGCGGCGGCCGTCGAGTTCGGCCAACTGTATGTGCCGGAGCGGACCTGTGCCGGGTCGGACGTGCTGGCCCAGGGCCTCGGGGCGGCCGTCGGCATGGGGCTGTGGGTCGCCGTCGGCGGCCGGGTGACGCGGTTCGCCACACTCGCCGCCAACCACCCCAAGGCCGGCGGCCGGGCCGGGCGACTGCTGGCCGCGTACCTGTTCGTCGTGGCCGGGGTGCAACTGCTTCCCCTCGACCTGAGTGCCAGTCCCGTGGACGTGTACCGCAAGCTCCGCGACGGCAAGGCGACGCTCCGGCCGTTCGGCGAGGGGGTGACGGGCGACCACGTCGCCAAGTGGCTGACGCTGGTCGGGCTGTTCCTGCCGGCCGGGCTGCTGGCGTCGCGGGTGAGTTCGCTGAGCGGCGTCGAGGCGGTGGCCGGCGGGTTCGCCGTCGCCGGGCTGACCGAGGCCGGGCAACTGCTGGTCAGCCGGTACGCCAGCACGACGGATGTGCTGGTCGGCGGCGTCGGCTGGCTGGTCGGACTGGTGGTCGGCCGAGCGCGCCTACCGGCGTCGGCGGCGGGCGTCGGCTGGTTCCTCGTGCTGGCGGTGGTCTGGTGGCAGCCGTTCGACTTCAGCGGCGGCACGGCCCCGTTCAACTGGGTGCCGCTGGCCGACCTGCTGGCCGCCGACTACCTGCTGGCCGCCGACACCCTGGTCATGCGCATCGTCCTGTTCGCCCCGTTCGGCGTCCTGGCCGGCCGGGCCGGGTGGCTGGTGGCGGCCGGCGTCGCGGTCATTTTGGAAGCGGGTCAGTGCATGACACCCGGCCGCTACCCGAGTTCCACAGACGTGGTGCTGGCCGCCGCCGGCGGCTGGCTCGGAGCGGCCGGCCACCGGCTGGCGACGCGGGGGAAGACATGACCCGCTGGCTGTTCGTCAAGCACCGCTTCGACTGGCCCCGCGCCCGCGGCCACGACCTGCACACCTTCGGCATGATGCAGGCGCTGGCCGCCGCCGGCCACGCGGTCAGCGTGCTGACGCTGGAGCCGTCCGACCCGCAGGCGCTGGCGGGGATCGAGTTTGCAAAGCGGTATGAGCCGTCAGCCGCCGCCGCGGGAGCCGCGACCGCACGGGAGCGTCTAGCCGGGGCGACCGGCGAGCTTCCGAGTCCCCAAACGAGACGCTCCCGTGCGGTCGCGGCTCACGGAATCACTTACCTCCAGCGGAAGTTCCAAAGCTTCTGGGGCGTGCCGGATGCGGCCGTCACCCGGGTGACGGCTGCCGCCGCCGACTGCGCCGCCGACGTGGTGGTGGCCTGCGGCATGAGCGAACTGCCGCTGCTGGCCGGGGTCGGCGACCGCAAGCGGGTGTGGTACGCGGCCGACGAGTGGGTGTGGCACCACCTCAGCCAGCTCCGGCCGACCCGGCCCGGGACGTGGAAGCATCTGAAGGAGGCCGGGTACAACTGGCTGTGCCAGCGGGCCTACCGGCCGTGGCTGGACCGCGTCTGGGTGGTGACGCCGGCCGACGCCCAGATGTTCCGCCGGCTCGACGGGTACACCGCGCTGGACGTGATCCCGAACGGGGTGGACGCCGTCGGCTTCGCCCCCGGCCCGGAGGAGCAGGACGAGGCCACCTGCGCCTTCTGGGGCCGGCTCGACTACGGGCCGAACCTCCAGGCGCTGGGCTGGTTCTGCGACCGCGTCTGGCCGGCCATCATCGAGCGGGTGCCGGCGGCCCGGTTCCGGGTGTACGGCTTCCAGCCGGTGCCGGCGGCGGTCGAGCTGGGCAAGCGGCCGGGCGTCGAGCTGACGGCCGACCTGCCCGACCTGCGGCCGGCGGTGCGGGGCAACCAGGTGGCGGTCATGCCGTTCGTGTCCGGCGGTGGCATCAAGAATAAGGTGCTGGAAGCGGCCGCGCTCGGGCTGCCGGTGGTGGCCAGCGAGCGGGCCGTGCTCGGGCTGGCCGGCGACCCGCCGTTCCTCCGACCCCGCACCCCGGCGGCGTGGGCGGACGCGGTGGTCAACCTGTGGGCCGACCCGGCCCGGCGGGCGGCCGCCGGGGCGGCGGCGCGATCGTGGGTGGTGCGGACGCACACCTGGGCGGCGGCCGCCCGGACGGCCGCGGAGGGGGTGGCGACGTGAAGCAGCTGATCTTCCTGATCCTGGTCACCGGCGTCGGCATGCTCGGGTCGTTCCGCTGGGGGCCGTTCGTCGGCGTGTGGGTGTACGTCTTCTACGACCTGCTCCGCCCGCAGTTCATCTGGAAGTGGGCCGGGTACGGCCTGGACCAGACCAACTGGTCGCTGTTCGTGGCGCTGGCCGCACTGGCGGCGACGCCGCTCATCGGCCCGTCGGCCAACCCGCAGCTCAACCGCGGCGGGCGGATGACCCTGGTGCGGCTGGTCATCACCCACCGGGCCTACGCCTGCTTCGTCGGCTGGATCACCGTGACGTATTTCACGGCCATCAACCCGTCGGCCGGCGACAAAGTGATGGACGGGTATCTGAAGACGACGCTCATGTACGTGGTCGGGGTGGCCGCCCTACACACCGTCCGCCAGGCGTGGGCGCTGTTAGGGGCGTTCGTCCTCGCCCTCTGTTACATCGCCACGCAGATCAACGAACTGTATTTTACGCAAGGATACCTGGGCATCATCACGAACGGGCACGGCGGGCTGGACAACAACGGGGCCGGCATGATGCTGGCGATGGTGGTGCCGCTGCTGGCCTTCGCCTGGGAGTGGTACCGCGGCTGGTACCGCTGGCTGTTCGTCCTGCTCATCCCGGTGGTGCTGCACGCCGTGCTGCTGACGTACAGCCGGGGGGCCATGCTGTCGCTCCTCCTGAGCAGCCCGCTCTGGGTGTTCCGCGGCGGCGACCGCTGGGTGTGGGGGCCGACCGGCGAGCGGGGCCACCCCGGCCCGCCCGACTGGACCCGGCGGCGGACCGACCGCTGGCTCAAGTGGGGCATGGGGTTCGCCATCGCCTGCATGGTGCCGGTGATGGCCGGCGAGCAGATCCGCGAGCGGTTCTACAGCACGGCCAAGTTCGACGACGACGGGTCGGCCCAGAGCCGGTTCACCAGTTGGGCCATCGGCTGGAAGATGGCGCTGGAGCGGCCGGTGTTCGGGTTCGGCGTGCGGAACTCGTCGCTGTACACCAAGCAGTACGGGGCGGACATGGAAGGGCGGGTGATCCACAGCCAGTACATCCAGGTGGCGGCCGACAACGGCATCGTCGGCCTGTGCCTGTACCTGTGGCTGGTGGGGGCCGGCCTGTGGGGCTACCAGCGGGTCATCCGGGCGGCCCGCGACCGCCCCGACCCGGACAGCCGCATGGCCCTGCTGGCCGCCATGGCCGGGCAGGCGTCGCTGGTGACGTTCCTGGCCGGGGCGGTGTTCCTGAGCTGCGAGCAGTTCGAGCCGCAGTACTGGCTGCTCTTGCTCGGGCTGCACCTGCCGCTGGTGTACGCGCCGGCCAGCCGGGCGGTGGCCCGGCAGACCAACCGGGTGCGGCCGTGGGTGGCCATGCCGCCGCCGGTGGCGCAGCGGCCGACGGCGAACGTCCGGGGGCGGCGATGAGCCGGTCCGTGGCGGCTTTGGTGGGACCGGCATTTCTGCCCGTCCGATGTCCGATCAAGACGGGCAGAAATGCCGGTCCCACCAGACCGGATGAGTGCCGCCCATGAGCCGGCCACTGCGGGTCGGGTTCGTGGTCCACGTCATGCAGGTGGCGGGGGCCGAGGTGCTGGTGCGGGAGACCATCCGCCGGCTCGGCCCGGCCATCGCCCCGACGGTGTTCTGCCTGGACAAGGTGGGGGCCATCGGCGAGCAACTGCGGGCCGACGGCGTGGACGTGCAGTGCTTCGACCGCCGGCCGGGCTGGGACTTCTCGGTGAGCAAACGACTGGCGGCGGAGGTGAGTCGCCGCCGAATCGAGGTGCTACACGCCCACCAGTACACGCCGTTCTTCTACGCGGCGCTGGCCAAACCGCTCTGCCGGCCGATGCCGCGGCTCATCCTGACCGAGCACGGCCGGCACTTCCCGGACGTGGTCAGTACCAAGCGGATGGCGGTCAACCGGCTGGTGCTAGACCGCCTGGCCGACGAGGTGAACGCCTGCATCGGCTTCAGCGCCCGTGCCCTGACGCGGAAGGACGGCTTCCGCGGCAACCGCATCCGGGTGATCCAGAACGGCATCGACGTGGACCAGTACGGCCCGGCGGCCGACCCGGCGGCCCACAAGCGGTCGCTCGGCTTCGACCCGGACCGGCGGTATGTGGTTCACGTCGCCCGGCACCACCCGGTGAAGGACCAGCCGACGCTGCTCCGCGGATTCGCCGCCGCCATCCCCGAGCACCCGGACGTGGACCTGTTGATGGCCGGCGACGGGCCGCTACGGGCGGAACTGGAATCACTCGCCGAGTCGCTCGGCCTGCGACATCGGGTGACGTTCCTGGGCGTGCGGTCGGACGTGCCGGCGGTGTTGCAGGCGGCCGACGTGTTCGCCCTGACCAGCGTCAGCGAGGCGGCGTCGCTCACCCTGCTCGAGGCGATGGCGACGGGGCTGCCGAGCGTGGTGAGTGCGGTCGGCGGCAACCCGGAGATCATCCGCGACGGCCGGGACGGGCTGCACTTCCCCCGCGGCGACTGGCAAGCCTGCGGCCGGGCCATCCGCGATCTGCTGGACGACCCGGACCGCGGCCACTTCCTCGGCCAGAGCGCGATGCAACGGGCGCGGGAGCGCTACCGGCTGGCCGACACGGTGGCCGCCTACGGGGCCATGTACCGGCGGCTGGCCGGGCGATGACCGAAGCCGATTGGCTGGCGACGAGACAGAATCGCTCGTCGTGCGTCGGTTTGGTGGAGCGGGCTTTTAGCCTGCTCGAAGCCCGAGCAGGCTAAAAGCCCGCTCCACTGAACCGCGGCTCGACTACGCACTAACGGGTTGCTCGCCCACTGCCGCAGCGGCGGGCCGCACGTGCGGGGTTGTTGGGTCATCGACCGGCTGCTGGACAAGCCCGACGAGCCGGCTACGCCAAGTCCGGGTTGAGGACAGCCAACCCTTCCAGGGCAGCAATGGCGGCGAGCGGGACATCGGTCGTGACCAGCGTCGCCGGCGCGGTAGCTGTGTTCTCGCCGAGCGCGACCGCCAGTTGGATCGCGTCCTGCGTCCGCAAGTTGCGCGTCAGGCCGTGCCGGCCGATCAACTCCTCAGCCAGGTCGTGGTGCCGGACGAGGGGGCGGATGACGGCGAACCGTTTGGCCCGGAGGTCCGAGCAGAACAGCCGGGTGAGCAGACTGTACTCACCGGCACTCAGCCGGCCCATTCGCACCAGCTTCGCCAGCGCGGAGTGGACCTCGACCCTTGTCAGTCGGGAGATGACCCGCCGTCTGTCGGAGCCGGCCAGGAGGGCCTCGACGGCGGCCGTCCCCGGCTCCGGATGGTACAGTTTGAGTAGGGCGCTGGTGTCAAAGACGTGAGTGGTCAATATCGCTCCTCCGCCCGCATTTCGAGCACGAAGTCTGACAACTTGCCGGGAATCTTGGACAGGATGGCCCGCGCCTCTTCGAGCGTTAGTACGCGGCCGTCGTCCGTGTCACCCTCGGCGGCGCCTTTCGTCCGCCGTCGCTTGTTCGGCTTCCGCTCAACCACCCGGATCTCCACCGTCTTGCCGATCAGCGGCCGGAGTTCGGGGAGGGTGAGCGTGTCCGACACCAGCGTGGTGCGGATGCGGATGGCGGGCATCGGCGAAACCTCCGAAGGAACGTCCGCCCCAGCTTACCGCCGCCGCCCGGGAATGGGGTGGGCGCCGCCCCGATTCGTCTGCTACGCTTGCCGGGCCACGAGACACAGGGGCGCGATGGCCAAGCGGGCGGCGAAGGCGGTGGTGCGGGCGACGGCCACGGCGGTCATGCTGCCGGCCGTGCTGGGCTACCACGCCACCGCCGCCGTGCTCGGCAAGGACCGGGCACTCGAAGGCTGGTCGCAGGCCGTCAGCCTGCTGCCGGGGCTGGCCGGCGGCTTCCTGCGGCGGGCGTTCCTGGCCCGGGTGATCGCCGAGTGCCACCCGACGGCCGACGTCGGCTTCGGCACCCTGTTCAGCCAGACGGCCGCCCGCCTGGAAGCCGGCGTGTACGTCGGCCCGCGGTGCCACCTCGGGCTGGTGCATCTGAAGCGGGACTGCCTGCTGGCAGCCGGGGTGCATGTGCCCAGCGGCGGGGCGACCCACCGCTTCGACGACCCGGACGCGCCCATCAAGGACCAGGGCGGCGAGCGGCAGCTCGTCACCATCGGGGCCGGGGCCTGGGTGGGCAGCAACGCGGTGGTGCTGGCCGACGTCGGCGACGGGGCCGTGGTCGGGGCCGGCAGCGTGGTGACCAAACCGATTCCCGCTTACAGCATCGCGGCCGGGGTGCCGGCCCGCGTCATTCGCTCACGGCTGCCCGACGGACCGGGGGCCAGTTCCGGAGGACCGACATGACCGCCACCCTGACCAGCCGTCCCCGGCCCCACGCCGGCTTCCCGACCGCCCGCCCGGAGGACACGCCCATGCCGGTCGGCGACGCCAAACTGTCGGTCCTGATCCCCGTGTACAACGAGGAACACACGGTCGGCGACATCATCGCCCGAGTGCTGGCCCTCGGCTCGGTGGTGAAGGAAGTGGTGGTGGTGGACGACGGGTCCAAGGACGGCACCGCCGAGTCGGTGCGGCGGGCCGCGAGCGGCCAGCCGAAGGTCAAGTTCTTCCCGCAGCCGGTCAACCAGGGTAAGACCGCGGCCATTCGCAAAGCACTCGAAGAGTGTACCGGCGAAATCGTGATCATCCAGGATGCGGACGCCGAGTACGACCCGGCCGAGATACCGGACGTCATCAACCCAATCCTCCAGGGCCACGCCGACGTGGTGTACGGCAGCCGGTTCCTGGTCCGCAAGGCGGCGCGGGTGCTGTACTTCCGCCACTATTTGGCGAACGTCGGCCTGACTTTCCTCAGCAACATGCTGACCAACCGCAACATGACGGACATCGAGACGTGCTACAAGGCGTTCCGGAGTGAGGTCATCAAGCCGCTGGTGCTGACGAGCAAGGGCTTCGGCATGGAGGTGGAGATCACCGCCCTGGTGTGCAAGACGAACGCCCGCACCTACGAGGTGCCGATCAGCTACTACGGCCGGTCGTTCGAGGAGGGCAAGAAGATCGGCCTGCGGGACGGCGTCGATGCCCTGTGGTACATCGGCTACTACAACCTGGTGAAGCCGTGGTTCCCCGGCGTGCGGAAGTACGTGGCGGCGGTCAACGCCGGGCTGGCCGCCCGGGGCGTCGGTACGACGCGGGTGAGCCGGTGAGCCTTGGTGGGACAGGCATTTCTGCCTGTCCAAATCTGGGACAGGCAGAAATGTCTGTCCCACCAAGGCGACCACATCACTTCATCTCGGCGAACCGCCAGGTGGGCACCGTCGGCGGCAGGGTGGCCGTCCGGTACGACTCCTCGCCGACCAGGTCCTTGAGTTTCCGCAGGGCGTGCCGGCGGACGGTGATGTAGTAGAACTCGCACCGGGCGTCCCGCACCGCGTCCCACACCTGGTACAGCCGGTCCGTCTCCCACATCACCGCCCGCAGCGCCTCCGAGCGGTCCAGCTCCAACTGCTGCCGCTGCTGGAGGTGCTTCAGGTAGCTGCGGTTGAACCGCACCAGCTCGTTGACGGCCGCCCGGTCGGGGAACCGCTTGGCCTCCGCGACCAGCGGGGCGCCGTCCAGCTCGGCGTACCGCCGGCGGAGCATGTTCAGGTCGCCGGAGAAGTCGTCCGGCCGGGTGAGGACGTACCGCGTCTCCCGCGGGTCGAGGATTTCCCACTTCACGGCGAGGGTGTGGACGGCGTCGCGGACGCCCGGCCACTGGGCCTCGCCCGGGGTCGGCTCGGCCACCCCCGGCGGGGTGGTGAGCAGCATGGCGGCAAGGATCAGGTCTGGCCCGGACATGATGACGGTCCTCCCACGCTCGGCCGTCGGCGCGGGGGGATGAAGCATCCCGGGCCGGCGGCACGGATGTAGCGGAATGGCGTCGTCGGGTCGGGGAGTCGGGGCCGGTCTTGGGAGTGGGCCGCGTGGGGTCCGCGGCAGAGGCCGGCCGGGCCTCGGCGATCCGCTGGCGTCGTCGGCGGACCCGGGGGGGTCGCCGACGGGGGTGCCCGGCGGCGGCGGCCGTGGGGGCGGGGCAGAAGCCGCCCGAACAGGGCCGGGTCCAAGTGCGACGGGGAAATACCCCGCCTAACAGACCAAAGCTAGCTCAAACCGCGTACCGGACACGAAAATGTGCGAAAAGTCACGGCGATCTGGGCCAGAAAATCCGGATAACAAGCCATAACTGCTTGTCAGATGTCATGATAGGGAACGGGAAAAACCCGTCGTCGGTCCGACGACCGGCAAGCCGATCAAATGTTCACGTCGGCGTGTGTTGCGGAACGAGGCGAGAAGTTAGGCGAAGTGCGTTGGTATTGGGCATTCCCGGTTCGTAGCCCGAAGCGCGAGCGAGGTCGGACATCGTACCCGTAGCGATGGCCGACCTCGCTCGCGCTTCGGGCTACGAACCCTATCACTCGACGCCGGCCCGCTTGGCCATCGCGTCGAGCATCTGCCGATTGGTCCAGCCGCCGCCGGTGTGCGGCTGGCGCATCTCGATGAGCACCCGGCCGTCGAACTTCGGGTCGGTCTTTTTGTCTAGCATGATCTTGAGGCGGTGGACGGCATTGTTCAGGTAGTAGTCGTCGGCGTCGCCGACCCACAGGTTCACCTTGCCGGCCAACTTCGGCCCGAGCGTCGGCCAGTCTTTCTCGACCACCTTGAGCAGGTCGTACCGCTTCCAGTGGTCGAGCACTGCCGTGTCGATGGCCCCGGTCTGGCCGTGCCACAGCGGCACCGGCCGGCCGTCCTTGCCCCGCGGCCCGTAGCTGGCGTTCCAACTGCCCCAGTCCCGGCCGCCGAGTTCCCACCGCCCGCCGCGGCCGAGCACCACCTCCAGCCGGCTCTCGTGGCGGACGCTGAACACCGTGTCGCCGTCCAGCGTCCGCTTGCTCGGCCGCTCGAACCCGTGACGGTTGACGTAGGCGTTCTGGTCGCGGTAGAGGTCGATCAGCTCGAAGGCGCTGAACGTCACCGAGTCCGGGCACTGGCTCCAGCAGCCGTTGAACACGTCCGGGTAGAACACCTGGAGGGCGAACGACACCCAGCCGCCGGTGCTGCCGCCGCTGGTGAATCGGCTGGCCGGCGTGCCCAGGCAGCGGAACTGCTTCTCGATCAGCGGGAGCACTTCTTCGGTCAACGCGGCTCCGTAAGGGCCGTTGTTCGCCGAATCGACTTGGTACGGGTCGCCGTAGGGGCCGGCCCCGTCGAGCACGAGTTGCACGAACCGCGGGTCGGGTCGCAGCCGCCGGGCGCCGGTGTACCGGCTGCCGAACCCGCCTGTGGCGACGTGCAGGGCGTACTTCTTCTCCGGCTCCTTGTCGAAGTCGGCCGGCAGCACCACGCCCACCCGGTAGACCATCGGCCGGCCGTGGAAGTCGCTCAGCTTCTTGGACGAGACGTGCAGGAACTTGTGGGTGGCGGTGTCGGCCGGCTTGTCGTCCGGCAGCGGCTCGCCGAGCGGCAGCTTGACGGTGCCGGGGCTGGTGAACGCCACCACCGCCGACCGGCGGTTGCCCGGGGCGGTCGGCAGGTTGATGTCCCGGTTGGTGAGCAGGAACGCCTGGGCGGTGTACTCGCCGGCCGGCAGGTCTGTCAGCTTCATAAGCGGGAAGGTGTCGGCCGCGGCGTCCACTGACAGCGGCTTGTCACTCGTCCAGGCGTCGGCGTCCCGGCCGAGCACCGGCAGGCAGGGCGGGTCGGTGTTGAGCACGTCCGGCGTGCCGCCCTTCGGGCCGACGGCGACGACCAGCCGGCCCGTCTGGGGCGGGGTGCCGGGCGGCAGCGCCACCTCGAACCGCAGGTCGGCGGCGGCCGCCGGGCCGGCGAGCAGCAGGGCGAGTAGGAGCCGGGTCATTTGGCGTCCGGGCGGGGGTGGAGCGGGGTCGGCCCGAACCCGCACACGGCCAGCAGGATGCCGAGGATGCGGGCCGGGTCGGAAATCAGGTACACGCGGATGTCGATGTCGAGTTGGGCGGCGGCTAGCCGCAGGAACCGCCACTCCGAACCCGTCGAGACGCAACCGTACACCGCCTCCTGCCCGGTGGCGGCGCGGCGGTTCAGCTCTTGCGCCGCAATCATCTCGGCGGCACACTGGCCGTACCCGGATGGGATGTCTTCCTTCTTGGCCTCGACGACCACCACGATCGGCGGGCCGACCGGCTCGACTTGGGGCGGCCGCGCGACCACGAAGTCGCACACCCCGGTGAGTGACCGGGCCGCGTCGACGTTCAGCTCGACCCCCGAGAACACGGCTAGCCGGTAGTCCGAAAGGCTCCAGAGTTCGGCCATGACCGGAGCGATCAGCAGTTCCGACCGGGCCTTCTCGTTGTTCTGGGCGAGGGCCAGCGGCAGGTTGCGGGCGAGGGTGGCGGACAACAGGTCGGTCGGGGGTGGGGACGGGATCGCGGGAAACAGGTCCGTCGATGTGCCCACCGTCAGGCCAAAGTCCCGGCGGACGGCGGCGAGGGTGAACTGGCTGTACGGCATCGGTCGGCTCCGCGGGGACGTGGTCAGTCTACCAACTCGACCGCCGCAAACCCGTCGGCCGAAAGCCGCCAGGCCCGCACCGTGCCGTCCGCCCCGATGATCACCCACGGCACCGCCCCGTAAGTGTTCTCGGCCAGGTCGCGGCGGCTCGGCACCGGGTCGCTGGTCGGGTGCGAGTGGTACACGGCCAGCAGTTCGGTGCCGGCGTCCCGCATCGCCCGGAAGGCGGCAAACGCGCTGGCCGCCTCGGTGCGGAAGGCCGTCGGGCTGGCCAGCTCGTTCACCACCGGCAGCACCTGCGACACCACGCCGTCGCGGCCGGCCAGGAAGCCGCAGGCTTCGAGCGGCCGCTCGACCCGGCAGTGGGCGAGTAGTGCCTCCAGCAGCGGCGGCGGGATGTGCAGCGTCGGCCCCATCCGCTAATCTTACCCCATGACCACCGTCCACGATCTCAAGGGCCAGACCGTCGCCTTCGCCGCCAGCGGCGGGCTGGACTCCTGCACCGTCACCCGCTGGCTGACCGACCACGGCGTGAACGTGGTGGCCGTCACCGCCGACATGGCCCAGCCGGACGAGTCCGACTTTGACGAAGTGGGTCAGCGGATGCGGGCCTGCGGGGCGGTGGACTTCGTGGCCGTGCCGCTGCACGACATGATCGCCGAGGCCGGCCTCGAAGGGGTGCGGTTCCAGGCCCGGTACGAGGGGGCGTACTGGAACACCACCGGCATCGGCCGGCACGTCATCGTGGCCGGCATCCTGCCCGAACTGAAGAAGCGGGGCATCACGGTGCTGGGCCACGGGGCCACCGGGCGGGGCAACGACCAAGTGCGGTTCCAGCTCTGCACAAATATGCTCGCCCCGAACGTGACCGTGTACGCCCCGTGGCGGGACCGGGCCTTCCTCGACCGCTTCCGCGGCCGCACCGAGATGATCGACTTCTGCGAGAAACACAAGCTGCCCATCAAACAGAGCCACGCTAAGCCGTATTCGACGGATGCGAATCTCTTGGGGCTGACGCACGAGGCTGGGGTGCTGGAGCACCTGACCACGTCGCCGTACTTCGTGACGCCGGGCATGGGGGTGAAGCCGGCCGACGCCCCGAACGAGCCGGCCGCCGTGACGGTGCGGTTCGAGCACGGCCGGCCGGTGGCCCTCGACGGCAATCCGGTGACGGCGTTCCAGGCCATCACCGAGGCCAACAAGCTGGGCGGCCGGCACGGGGTCGGCATCTGCACCCACCTGGTGGAGAACCGCTTCGTCGGCATCAAGAGCCGGGGCGTGTACGAGGCGCCGGGGATGGAACTGCTCGGCCAGGCGTACTCGTACCTGCTGCAACTGGTGCTGGACCGCCGCAGCCGCGAGCTGTTCGACCACCTGAGCGGCTTCATGGCCAAGCAGGTGTATCAGGGGTACGGGTTCGACCTGGCCACCCACATGGCCCGCGCCGCACTGGAACCCGTGACCAAGCTGATGACCGGCACCGTCACGCTGACGCTGTACAAGGGGCAGGCGACGTTCGCCGCGGCGAGCGACGTGCCGCACCAGTTGTACAGCGAGGCCGACGCCTCGATGGAAGCAGTGGGCAGCTTCGACCACGCCGACAGCGAGGGGTTCCTGCGGGTGCTACAGGTGAGCGCTCGGGCACTGGCGGCGAACAAGCAGGTGACGCCGCCGGGGTGGGCTGCTGGCGGCTGAACATAGTACGGGAGAAGTGACATGATTTCGGCCGAAACACAGTCTGTTGCCGACCGCGCGAAGCGGCTGTACGCCGAGCAGCTCCAGACGCCGCTGGAGGCGGAACACCGGGATCGGTTCGTGGCCATCGAGCCGGAATCGGGTGATCACTTCCTGGCGGACACGCTCGACGCCGCGGTTCGGGCGGCCCGCACGCGGCACCCGACCCGGCTGACACACGTCATCCGGGTCGGGCACCGCGCGGTCTTCCACATCGGCGAGATGTGGGCATGACCGGCCACGTCGATGACAGACTACGAGCGCTAGTCCGGGTGCCGGTCGCGGCTACCCAGGGAGGGCCGCTTCAGGATGTGATGGCGTGGGTCGATACGGCGTTCAACGGCGGCCTGACCATCCCGCGGTCGCTGATCGCTGCTCTAGGGCTGGCGCATGAGGGGTCCATTGACGCGGTGTTGGCGGACGGCCGGACAGTGACTGTGGAAACGTTCGACTGCTTCCTTGACTGGTTCGGCAATACCTATCGCACGCAGGTGGTTGCCAGCGACGCGGCACACCCGCTGCTCGGGACGCAACTGCTGGCCGGCCGGCGGCTGACGGTGGACTACGCGGCTGGGACTGTGGACGTGGTGTAGAAGCTCTGTCGGCGACTGAAAGCGGACAAGAACCACGTCGCCCCGGGTCATGGCTTCTCCGGCAGGTCGTCGTACTCGTCCCGGCCGTCATGCTGGACCCGCTCCCAGGCGAGCGCCTGAAGCTCCTCTCGGGTCCACGGGCTGTCGTCGTACTCGTCCACGCAGAACCGCCTCCCCGCTTCCTCCGGGTCGGCACACTCGAAGAACAGCTCGACCGCCTCCCGCAGGTTGTCCCGGGCGGACTCGACGGTGTCCCCCTGGCTGGCCACGTCCAGCTCCGGGCACTGGGCCACATACCCGTCCCCCTCCCGCTGGATCACGGCCGTCAAGTGACGCGACATGGAACCACCCCCGATGAAACCCGGCACCGGGATTCTACCGGCCCACGCCCCGGGTCAACTCGACCGCCGGCATCCCGGTCAGGCTGTCGGCGTGTCGGGCGATCTGCCGGGCTAGCTTGCCCGGGTCGGCCCCCTGTGACCGGATGCCGGTGCTCAGGTGCAGGTCGGCGGGGTCCACGTCGATGAACTCCCGCACACACCGCCTCCCAGGCCCGGTCCATTGTATCCTGCGTTGCCCTATGCCGAACGACCCGCCATCGCATCGGGTCGTTCGGCACTACTTCGCCCTGAGTAGGGTCAGTATCTCGTCGAGCTTCTCCCCTTCGCTCTTCGGGGCGTGTTTTGAGCGAAGCTGTTTGAGCCACTTGATGCTTTCGTCGTCCGCGGGGTTCTGTCGATTGCCCCAGGGGTCGCCCAACCGAATGGCTAATAGCTCAAAAGCTTCGATAAGTTCTTTTTCGGTTTTGGTGATCGACTGATTCGCATCGTGCGGCTTGATCTCGAATGGGCTTTTGAGCACATCGAGAGTGCTGGGTGATAGCCAAGTAAATGAATTCCAACGCCCGGCAAATTCGTCCTCGCGGAAGTGGGCTAAAAGCCTATCGCCCAGAACCCCCTCGCCGATGTACAACAGGTCATCACCGTCGAACAGTGAATACACTGCGTTCACACTCCACACATCAACGGTCCAGGTTTTGATTTGATCACCTGATGGCCGTCCCCTCTTGGCACCAGATGGGAAGTAACCCGGCATCTCGGACGAGCTGCCCCGTCCAGGTGGGGCGAACCCGACCAGTTGAAGAGACCACCGATATCCGCCGATGTTGATAAGCGCCATCTAGCGTGCCCTCCTGCCAAACTAGGGATTAGCTCGCATCGCCGGTGCGAGCTGTCACTAAAACCGTCGGCGGCTCGCACCACTTTGCCGGCAATCTAACCGACTTAATCTCGGCTGGCAAGCACTTTCCGCTGGTCGGTGCAAGCGAACCTGCAAACTCAGACCTCGCTCTAGCTACTGGGCGTCCCACTCCAGTCTGCCCGCCGCCGATTTGACTTTCTCCGTCCGGAGTTTATCTCCTGTTCACCTGCACACCACTCACCCCGGAGGCCGGCCGTGGACGCCACCGACGACCCGCTCTCCGTACTCGGTCAGCTCGCTGCTCTTCGCGCCCGCGGCTGCCCGTGGGAGAAGATCGGCAACTACATCGACCGCCCGCTCGCCGACCTCCGCCGGTTGGTCGCCAGCGACCCGGACTTCCGCCGGCTGCTGGCCCGCGAGCAGGCCGAGGTGCTGGACGAACTGTTCGCCGAGGGCGTCACCATCCTGCGGGAGTCCCTCTGGCAAGACCGCACCCCCAAGCACGCCCTGCGGGCGGCCGAGGTGCTGGTCAAGCTGTGGGCCAGCGTCAACCGCCACCGGGAACGCCGCGGGCCGAAGCCGCCGACGGAACCCGGGGCGGGGGCGGACGGCGGTGGGTCCGGACCTCCGTCCCCTGACGGGGACGGCTCGCCTGGCGGCTCGTCTGGCGGCTTGCCTGGCGGCTTGCCCGCCGACTCACCGTCACCCGCCCCGGTACTTCTCGATCAGCACCTGGGCGGTTTCCGGCCGGAGGATGCGGGGGTCGGGCAGTTCGCCCCGGCCGAGCTGTGCCCGCAGGTCGCTGCCGCTGATGCCTACCGGCTTCCACTCCTTCGGGCACTCCTCCACCAGCCGCACCTTGCCGGCCTCGGCGAAGTACGCGGCGAACCCGACCTTCACCGGCTGGATGAGCAGCTCGCCCTTCAGCTCGTCGAACTTGCGGTGGGCGGCCAGGCCGTCCCAGATGTCGCCCTTGTCGTCGTAGGGGGCGTCGGCGTGCTTCCGGCCGATGACGATGTCCGTGAACCCAAAGTTCTGGCGATAGATCGCGTGCATGACCGCTTCCCTCGGCCCGGCGTAGAACATCTTAATGTCGAGGCCGACCAGATGAATACGGTCGGCGATCGGCGTGCCGACCTTTTTCCACAACTCCTCGTCACTGTCCCCCTGGCCGATGGCCTTGTTTTGAATCAGCGCCCGGTAGGTCTTCATGCGGGTGGCGGCGTCCACGTCGTCGGCCTTGGTCTCGCCGACCAGCGGGTTGAGCACCGCCCCGGCGAAGTGGCCGTCCCGCGTCAGCCGCTCCAGCCCGACCACCAGGGCGTACTCGTGGGCGCGGTGCAGGGCGTTCCGCGTCTGGAATGCCACCACCCGCTGGTAGCCGAGCTTGGCGAACAAGGCCCGCGTCTCGGCCGGGGTGAGGACGAGGTCGCCGTACTCCGGGTGCTTCGGCTGCGGCAGCACGCTCACCTCGCCGCCGACCAGGTGCGTCCGCGGGTCGGCGGTGGCGATGCGGGCGCCGGGGTGGTCGGTGCGGTCGGTGCCGTACACCCCGCGGTTGTACGCCGGCTTGTCCCACGGGTACACGTCCTGCACCAGCAGCGTGCCGACGAACGTGCCCCGCTCGTCGTGCAGCGGGTGGGTGCCGCCAACCGTCAGCTTCGGGGCCAGGTCGGCACTCACCGGGAAGGCGAGCGGGATCGTCCAGGCGTACTTTTTGCCGCCCCGTTCGACGACCTCTTCGGCGAGGACGCGGTCGTACTCGGCCTTCACCATCGGGCCGACAAGCGGGGACAGGCCGCCGTCGCCGAAGCGGTACAGGGTGGACAGGTCGGCGTCAGACACCGGGATCGGCGTCGCGGCCGGCGGCTCCAGGTGCGCGACGCCGCGGGTGACGAGGCCGAGGCCGCCGTGGGGTGCGATCAGGTCCGGCATGGGTGCTCCGTTGCGTCCGGCCGGGCCGGACGCGGGCTAAATGACGTACTGAAGCCCCTGACCGGCCTCGACGAGTTCGGCCAGGGTGGTGGTTTGCAGGACGCGGCCGCGGGCGGCGGCGATGCGGTCCCACACGCTGTGCAGGGTCGCCGCCAGCGGCGACACCTCGCCCCGGTTCTTGGGCTTGGCCGTCGGCTGGTCGGTGCGGTCGATGACGCCCAGCACGTCGGCCAGGGTGATGTCGGCCGGCGGCCGGGCGAGCTGGTAGCCGCCGGCCGCCCCGCGGGTGCTGGCCACCAGCCCGGCGTTCTTCAGTTGCAACAGAATCTGCACCAGGAACCGGCCGGGGATGGCGTGCCGGTCGGCCACGTCGGCAAGGCGCACCGGCCGCGGGTCACCATGCCGGCCGGCCAGCTCCAACATGGCCAGGCAGGCGTACTCGGCTTTGGCGGAAATCAGCATTTAAATGCCCGCCCCGTCTTTGACTTCGACCACGTGCAGCCCGCACTCCTTCTTCACCTTGCCGGCCCACCGGCCGGCCCGGTCGTCCTCGCCCGGCTGGATTGCCCGGGTACACGGCCAACAGCCGATGCTCGGATAGCCGCGGTCGTGCAGCGGGTTGTACGGCACGTCGTGTGTGGTGACGAACTTCCACACGTCCGCCTTCGTCCAGTTGAGCAGCGGGTTCACCTTCACCAGGCCGAACTTGTGGTCCCACTGCACCACCCGGGCGTGGCTGGCCCGGTTGTCCGTCTGGTCCCGCCGCACCGCGGATATCCACGCCTCCGGGGCGTGGCCGGCCAGCGCCCGCCGCAGCGGCAGCACCTTGCGGTCGTGGCAGCACTGGTCCGGCCGGTGGACGTGCAGCGGACCGCCGTGCTCGGCCTCGTAGTCGGCAACGGTCAGTTCGGGCTGGATCAGTTCCACCGTCAGCCCGTAGCGGTCCCGCAGGCGGTCCCGCAGGGCCAACGTCTCGGGGAACTGGTAGCCGGTGTCCAGGTTGATGAGCGTCGTCTCGCGGCCGACCTCGGCCAGCATGTGAATCAGGCAACACCCCTCCGCCCCGAAGGCGGTGGCCATGAGCAGCTTGCCGGGAAACCGCCCGGCCGCCCACTGCAGCACGTCCTGTGGCGGGGCGGTGGCGAGGTCGCGGTCGGCGGCGGTCAGTTCGTCGGCGGACGGCGGCATACACTCTCGACGAAGAACCCGGCCGTCGGCGGCAGTATCTTTGTCGGCATTATCAGGTATGCGTCAAGAGCGGAAACTCACACCCGCCGGGCCAAGGCGTCGATCTCGTCCAGGTCCAGGATCAGGTCGGTCCGGGTGAACAGCTCGGCGAGGGCTGCTTTGTGAACTTTCATCTTGGTGCCGCCGACGCCGATGGCACCGTAGCAGACCACCCCGCCGTCCCGCAGCGCGGCCTTGTCGCCGGCCTCCACGCCTTCGATGCCGGCGGGCGGCACTCCGTTCAGGTCGATGAACACCTTCAGCCCGGCCGCCCGCTCCCGCACCGCCCGTGGCAGCAGCACGACGCCCGGCGCCCCGGCGGCGACCACCAGCTCGCGGTCGGCCAGCGGCTCGCCGGACGACGACCCGACGCCCACCCCTTCAACGGCCGACCCCGGCACCGCCTTACGAATGCCCGCGGCGGCCTGCTCGGCCCGGTCCGGCTGCCGGCTGCCGATGCGGACGTGCCCGCCCCGCTTGGCCAGCAGCCGGGCCACCCGCAGGCCAACGGGGCCGGTGCCGCCAAGGACCAGCGACCGGCATTTGGACAGGTCCAGGTGCTTGGCGGCGGCCAGCACTGCGGCCACCGCCGTGGTGTTTGCCCCGTTGCTGTCGAGCATGACCGACACGCTCAGCCCGTACTGCGGCAGCAAGTGCTTCCGCACGGCGGCCAGCACGGCCTCGCCGGCGGCCACGTCCGACCCGCCGACGAAAATCGCGGTGTGGTGCAGATCCTTCGGCCCGCGGGTGAAGATGCAGCCGTGGACCAGCGGCATCACGGTTTCGGGCGTGACGCCGCCGTAGCTGAACAGGTGCCGCACGCCGGCGTCGACGGCCACCACCCGGTCGAACACGCTCGGGTGCGGGTCGGTGTCGAGGTGCAGCAGCACGCGGTCCATCGGGCACCTTACTTGGGGCTGAACGGGTGCTTGGCCGTGTCCTTCTTGGACGTAATCTCTTGGATATTCGGCAGGCCGTGCATGGCGTTCTTGATGGCGAGCTTCGTGGCGTCGTAGTTGTACTGGTAGATTTTCGTGTCGTCGGACGCGGCCGAGTGGATGAACACGCCGCACACGATCACGTACTCCTCGGCCTTGGACGCCGGGATGACGCCTTCGGCCACGCTGTCGGCCACGGCCTTGGCCACGGCCGCCTGCGCCGGGCCGAACATCTGCATGACCTGCTTCGACCCCTTCATGGTGAACTTTGTGATCATGACGGTCGCCGGCTTGCAGATCAGGTTCGGCGTCAGCACGGCCAACAAGTTCGAGTGACCGGCCGACTGATTGGCCAGGGCGTTGGCGAAGGCGACGCCGACGGGGCCGGACTTGTCGCCGACCATCAGGTCGATGTGCGCGATCTCGTTGCCGTCGCCGACCAGGCCTTCGCCGATGAAGAAGCTCATGTGGGTCCGCCCGCGGGTATGGGAAAGGGTGCGGCTACTGGTGTAGGGCGTCGGCGGCCGAACGGCCACCAGCGGCGGCCGGGCGGGCGGAACTAGTCGCCGAACCAGTACGCCCACCGTCCCTGGTCGAACACCTCGTAGCGATAGAAGTATGTGCCAAGCTGGTTCGGTAGGGCGCAAGCCCCCCCTGTCGATCGTACGGAGTGACGAAATAGTGCCGGTAGGGCGAGCCGCCGTCAAACGGTCGCTCCATTGCCCCGACGGAGTACGTCAGAACCTCGCCGCGACGGATGCACACCACCGCGTGCTTCCGCAGCCCGCCGCCAACGGGGTAGCGGACGATCCGGTTCGGGTCGTCGTCCGGCTGGATGGCCCCGGACCGCACCGCCTCGGCGTGTCCCTCCAACTCGCCATGCAGTTCGTCGAACAGCCGGACGTGTTCCGGCGTCGTCACCCAGACGGCCGCCACGAGTGCCGCCAGCAACACGCCGAGTTTCACCGTCGTCCGCATAGCCTCACCCGACCAGCTTACGGTAGTCGGCCATCAGGTGGGCCGCCATGCGGCCCTGCACTAGCGCCCACACGGCGTCCATCGCCTGGCCGGTCCAGACCGCCCCGGCCACCTGCCCGCCGGCGCTCCGCAGGTACGCCAGCAGGTCCGCCGCCTCGCCCCCGCCCAGCACCTTCACCGCGTGGCAGTGGGCGTAGTCGTTGGTCAGCAGGCTCATCATCGGCATCAGCGGCACCGGGTCCGGGCCGTTCACGTACCGCGTCACCTTGCCGCCGAACTCCCGGTCGATGGCCGCCGACACCTCCGCGTTGCCCACCATCGGGCCGCCGAACGTCACCACCTGATGGACGTTGACGAACTGCCGCTTGAGCAGCCAGGCCGCCAGCAGGGCCAGCGCCCCGCCCAGGCTGTGCCCCGTCACCCACAGCGGCCGGTCCTGCTTCTGGCACTCGGCTTCGACCGCCGGGAACAGCACCGGCCAGATGTCGGTGACGGCCGACACGAACCCCTGGTGCCAGCGGGCCGTCACCCCGGCGGCGGCGAACTCGGCGGCCAGGTCGCCCTGCGGGGCAATGAGTAGGTTGGCCGCGTTGGTCAGCAGCCAGTCCTTCAGCCCGTCGATGCTCGTCGGCGACTCGCTGCCGCGGAAGGCCAGCACGATGTGGTCCGGCGAGTGGCACAAGTACGCCTGGGTGTTGCCGACGCTCACCAGGGCGGCGTCCAGCCCGAGTTCCTGCTGGAACGCCGGCACCCCGACCTCGGCCGGGTGGTAGGCCAGGTCGCAGGCGGTGGCCAGGAACAGGGCGTTGCCGGCGTCGCCGACGGCGTCTTCGGTGAGAGTCGGCATGGGGAACTCTTTGTCCGGCCGCTCGCCCGCGGTCAGTTGACGTACTTCCGACTCATCGGGTCGGCGGCCTTCCACTCCCGCAGCGCCTTGCCCGGCACGCCGAGGCCGGTCACGTCGATGGCCTTCAGCCGCTGGCTGCCGAGGACGTGCTTGGCCACCCCGTCGGGCGTGACCTTGGTGCGGGCGATGCGGAGGCTGTCCAGCTTGGGCAGGGTGGCCAGGAACTCCAGCCCGGCGTCGGTGATGGGGGTGTCGTTCAGGTCGAGCTCCCGCAGCTCGGGGAAGCCGGCCAGCAGCTTGAGGGCGTCGTCGGTCACGTCTGGCCGGTTGGCCAGTTGCAGCACCGCCCGGCCCTGGTCCTGCTTCAGGTCGGCGAACAGGTCGGTCTCGGTCGCCCCGGTCAAAGTACCGCGGCGCTCCCCGTTCACCTCTTGCACCACTGCCACCTTCGCCGGGACGACGATCGACTGGTAGGCGAACACCCCCGACACAATGCTTATCCCGGCCAGCATGATCAGGAGCGGCCCCCGCGCTCGGCGAGCATGCACGACCGCGTAGGCTAGCCAACTGAGGAAGAATGGGCCTAGTACTCCGTTGCAGCTAGTCTGTGGCCAGTACGGGGTACAGGCGGCGGAGCCTGGTGCGGGCGTCGGCGGTGGTGAACTGCCCGTCCGCCTTGG
>JAYVUZ010000024.1:0-32752 GCA_043787415.1 Fimbriiglobus sp.
CGAGCGAGGTCGGAAGACCTCGCTCGCGCTTCGGGCCACGAACCAGGGGCCGTTAGTAGTCGCCGACCACTTCCCCGCCGTTGCGGGTGCCGACGGCCCGCCAGGTGGCCAGGTCGATGCTGTCCCGGACGAACCGGGTGCTGCCGTCGAGCAGCCCGACCACCACCCCGCCGGTGTGGTTACTGTTGGCCGATGTCATGATCCGGCTGGGCGGGAACATGCACGACCGGCCGTTCGGCTTGTTGCTGTGCCAGTACGAGCTGGTGCTGTGGTAGCCGTACAGCCACGGGGCGCCGACGTTCGAGTACCCCTGCAAGGACAGGTTGGAAATGTCGGCCGCGTTGCACTGCTGCACCGCCTCGTCGGCGGTGGCCGGGTAGGTGCCCGGGCGGAAGGTGTCCTGTTTCTCGGAAGCGGCCGACTGGTTGAAGTCGCCGACCAGGTGCTCGCTGAACGCGGCCGTGTTGCTCGTCCCGTCCGTCATGTCGGCGAACTTGTACGGGCTGTTGCAGAAGAACGGGCCGTTGTTCGGCGGCAGGGCCACGTTCACCCCGGCCGCGTCGCTCGGCCCCTGCCACATGGCCACCGTCGTGCCCTCGTTCGCCCGGTAGCTGAGCGCCGCCTGGCCGGCCGGCACGGCCGACATCGGGTCGGACGGGCACTTGAAGGTCTTGATCTGCACGGCGATCGCCGGGGCGTTGAGCGGGTCGCTCCAGGCCACCCCGAAGTTGACCAGCTTCTGGGCGTTCTCCTGTTCGATGAAAGGCAGCAGCCGGGACTGGGCCGAGAACGCCATGGCGTTGATCGGGGTGCGGCCGAGCGGGAACGCGCCGAGGGTGTCGTGGTGGTTGTGCAGGGCCAGGCCGAGCTGCTTAACGTTGTTCTGGCACTGCATCCGGGCGGCGGCCTCCCGGACCTTCTGCACAGCCGGCAGTAGCAGTCCGATGAGAATCGCGATGATGGCGATGACCACCAGCAGTTCGATGAGCGTGAACGCGGAGCGGCGGGCCATGATGGCACCCCCTTTGCGCGCCGGCTTGGGCGCGCACGTGTGAGCGGAAGGAATGACACAGCGACGACGACGGAGGCACGCACGGGCGCGCGGCGGTCAGGTCGGTGTCAGGCTCGTGGGGGGTGAAAGACCGACGACGGGGTGGAAGTGGGGAGGCCGAGTGGGTCAACCCAGCCCGGCTGTCCGCACGTTGGAGACAGATCGGCGCATGCTGTCAGAGTGGCGTCCGAGGCCGACGGGCCGGGCGGGGCCGGCGGGGTCGGGGCTGGTGCCGGGTCACTGGGTCGGTTGCACTGGCCGTTGGAACACGGGCAGTCGGCCGGCATCAGTGGGGCGTGCTTGGTGACTTCGGCTTTGCCACGGACGAGGACATACTCACCACACCCGGCGACAGCCGGGCGGGAGACAACCAACAGGAACACGGCCGCCGCAATCAGGCGGGCCGACCCCAAGAAGATGGCATTCCAAGCAGGCATGGGCGGAGAGATCCCAATGACATATTGAAGCCTACCATCTCGCCTGGGCAGTCGCAAGCAGAAAAAACAGTTCGACTGGTGACAGGCTTGGCCACCTTGTGACATTCTTACCCTGTGGCCGGCCCGTTCGTCGCCCCAGAAAGACTCTCCGCCCCCTCGGGTCGCTCACTTCCCGAAGCACACCAGTTTGGTCGCGGTGCGGACGTACAGCCGGCCGCCGGCCGCCGCCGGGCTGGCGAACACCGGCTCGCCCAGTTTCCCCTCGGCCAGCTTCTCGAACCCGGTCGACGACGCCTTGAAGGCCAAAATCGTGCCGTCCTCGGCGACGGCCACGACCACCACGCCGGCCAGCAGCGGCGACGCCGACACGCCCTTGCTGAATGCCCGCTCCTGCCAGACGAGGTCGCCGGTGGTCAGGTCGCCGCAGGCGGCCAGCCCGGCGTCGGTGACGAAGTAGAAGTGTCGGCCGGAGACGATCGGCCCCGGCACGTAGGGCATGTCCTTGGTCTTCTGCCAGAGCAGCGTCGGCTTCGCCCCGACGGCCACGGCCACGGTGGACCGGGAGCCGCCGCCGTCGCCGGCCACCGCGATCACGGTGTCGCCGTCCAACACCGGCGAGCCGACGGTACGAAGGGCCATGCCGTCGAACGGCCAGGTCCAGTCCCAGGCCACTTCGCCGGTGGCCGGGTCGTGGGCGGTCAGCCCGGCCGTGCTGGTGGCCACCAGCGTCCCCTTGTGCAGCAGGCACATGGCCGAGTTGGCCCGGAACGGCTTACGCTCGGCCGACCACAGCTTCTTGCCGGTGGCCGCGTCGAAGGCCAGCAACTCGGCCGCCCCGTCCTGGTCGAAGTTGACGAACACCCGGCCGTCGGCCGCCAGCGGGGAGATGCCGAACCCGTGCTGGCTCTTGTACCCGCCGAGCGGCACGTCCCACAGCTCCTTGCCATCAGCTACGGCGTGGCCTCGGAGCGTCACCGACTGGCCGTCCCAAACCAGGAAGAACACCCGCCCGGCGTCCACCGCCGCGGTGGCCGAAGCGAGCGAGTTTTTGGCGTGGGTGTGCCCCTTGCCGCCGGCCACGGTCTTCGTCCAGACGGTCCGGCCGGTGGCGGCGTCGAGGGCCAGCAGGTGCCGCTGGCTGCCGTCGCTACTAGCCGCCTGGAGGAACACGTTGCCGTCGGCCACCACCGGCGACCCGTGCCCCTTGCCGGGCAGCGGCACCGCCCACCGCACCGCCTCGTCGCCGAACCCGAGGCCCACCGCCGGCCCGACGCCGGACCCGTTCGGCCCGCGGAACCGGGGCCAGTCGGCATCAGGGCTGAGGGCTGAGGGCTGAAGGCTGAATGTCAGCAGGAGTAGCGCGGCGTGCATCGGGGAACGTCCGGGGGCTGGGGGCCGGGGCCATTGTTCCCTACAGTAAGCCCCGTGTCGAGCATGTTCCCCGGGAGGGCACGCCCATGCGTCCGCTGTTGGCCGCCGTCGTCCTGTTCGCCGCCTGGCCCGTCGCCGCCGCGCAGGACGCCAAACCGAAGGCCGTCGTCACCAAGCTGACGGTGCTGGTGCCGGAAGACGATGCCGCCCTGTCCATCGAGGGGCAGAAGACCGACCAGACGGGCACCAAGCGGAGCTTCGACAGCCCGCCGCTGGAGGCCGGCAAGAAGTTCGTCTGGCGGCTCGAGGTGAAGTGGGAGCCGAACAACTACACGAAACTGACCCGGGTGCTGACGGTCGAGTTCGCCGCCGGCGACCCGGTGACGGCCGACCTGACCAAGGCCCGGCCGGACGACAAGGCCGAGATCCGGTACGTGCCGACCCCGCCGGACGTGGTGCAAAAGCTCCTGGAGCTGGCCAAGGTGGGCAAGGACGACGTGGTGTTCGAGCCGGGCTGCGGGGACGCCCGGATGGTGACGGCGGCCGTCAAACTGGGGGCCAAGCGGGGGGTCGGCATCGACCTCGACCCGGAGCGGATCACCGAAGCCAAGGAGACGGTGAAGAAGGCCGGGGTGGGGGACAAGGTGGAGCTGCGGCTGGGCGACGCCCTGGACATCAAAGACCTGGACCAGGCGTCGGTGGTGCTGCTGTACATGGGGGACGACTTCGACCTGCTGATGCGGCCGCACCTGTGGCGGCAGTTGAAGGTCGGCAGCCGGGTGGCCAGCCACCGCTTCCTGATGGGCGACTGGACGCCGGACAAGTCCATCGACGTGACGGGCGAGGACGGGGACGAGTACAAGCTGCACGTGTGGACGGTGACGGACGAGGTGAAGAAGCGGGCGGCGGAAGCGATCCCGACGGGGGCCAAGCCGGCGGCCGACAAGAAGCCGGCGGAGAAGAAGTAGGGCGGGTACAATCCGTCAGGAGGTGTCGTCGTGTCTACAAACCCATCGCCCAGTCTGTCCGACTTGTACGAGGTGGACGATGTGGCCTGGCTGGAGGGTACGGCCGAGCTGATCCGGCTCGGCCGCACCGACGCGGTCGACTTCCCGCACCTCGCTGAGTACTTGACGGACATGGCCATCAGCGAACGCCGGCAGGTGCTCAACCGCCTGGCTACCCTGCTGTCCCACGTCCTGAAATGGCACCACCAGCCGGACCGGCGGTCGGGCGGCTGGCGGGCCACCGTGTTCGAGCAGCGACGGCGGCTCAACCGACTGGCCGCTACGGGAGTGCTGCGGAACCACGCCGACGACGTACTGGCGGAAGCCTACGCCGACGCCATCCAGGCCGCGGCGTTCGAAACCGGGCTGCCGCCCGAGGCGTTCCCGCCGATGTGCCCGTACACCGTGGACCAACTGCTGACGACGGACCTGACGACCGACGGGCCGGCGACGTGAGCGGTCCGCTCGCCCTTCCCACCGCCCCCCGCGTCGGCCACAATGCATTATCACCCGCCCACCGCTAGGTGCCGCCCCATGCGTGGCTCGCTGCTCGCCGTCCTGTGCCTCGCCGCTCCGGCCGTCGCCGGCTCGTCCAACTCCCTGCTGGACGTGTCCCCGGACGGCACCCGGCTGCTGGTGGCCAACACCGACAGCGGCACCGTCACCGTCGTGGACCTGACGACCCGGAAGGCCGTCGCGGAAGTCGCGGCCGGCGATCACCCGGAGGGCGTCAGTTGGGTGGGCAACGGCCCGCTGGCCCTGGCCACAGTTTACGGCGACGACGCCGTGCTGCTCCTCGACACCGTGGCCGGGACGGTGGTCCACCGCTTCGCCGTGGCCGACGAACCCTACGGTGTGGTGACGACGAAGGACGGCAAGTTCGCCTACGTCAGCCACGACCACCCTGGCACCGTTAGCGAGCTGGACCTGACCGCCCGCACCGTGAGCCGCACCTTTAAGGCCGGCGACGGCATCCGCGGGCTGGCGCTCTCGGCCGACGAGAAGACGCTGTACGCCTGTGAGTTCTTCACTGCCACGCTGGTCAGCCTGGACCGCGAGTCGGGCAAGCCGCTCGACCGCTGGTCCGGCCGCGGCCAGGACAACGTCGCCCGGCAGGTGGCCCTGCACCCGACCCGGGCAAAGGCCTACCTGCCGCACGTCCGCAGCCGGACGACCCACCACGACGCCCGCGGGTCGATCTTCCCACAGATCAGCTTCTGCGACCTGGCCAAGCCCCAGGGCGACGACCGCCGGCGGTCGGTCGCCCTGGACTCGTACCAGGGCAACACGGTCGTCACCACCCCGTGGGAGGTGGCCGTGTCGCCGGACGGCAAGCGACTGTACAGCGTCCACGCCGGCACCGACGACATGTACATCTCCCGGATACTGGACGACGACTACCAGGAGATCGAGGCGATCGGCCGGCTGCGGCCGACCGGCAAGCACCCGCGGGCGGTGCGGGTGAACCCGACCAACGGCGAGGTGTACGTCTACAACACGCTCGACTTCAGCGTGGCCGTCCACACCCACGACCTGGCCCGGACGCTGGCCACCGTCCCCGTCTGTACGCCGCCGCACACCCGCGAGTGGCGGCGGGGCAAGGAGCTGTTCCAGACGGCCAAGCAGCCGATGGGGTCGGCCCGGTGGATCGCCTGCGCCAGTTGCCACCCGGACGGGCTGACCGACGCCCGCACCTGGCAGAACCCGGAGGGCCTCCGCAAGACGCCCAGCCTGTTTGGCATGGCCCACACCTTCCCGCTGCACTGGTCCGGCGACCGGGACGAGACGCAGGACTTCGAGTACACGGTCCGCGGCAAGCTGATGCAGGGCGTCGGGCTGGGCGGGCGGGCCGAGCTGGTGCGGGCGTCCGGCCCGACCCACTTCGCGGCCCTGGAGCAGACGACGGCCGGCTTGTCCGCCGACCTGGACGCCCTGGCCGTGTACACCAACTCGTTCCCGGTGCGGCTGTCGCCGTACACGCTGACGCCGGAGGCCGCCCGCGGCAAGGTACTGTTCCTCGGCAAGACTCAGTGCGCGACGTGCCACACCGGCCCGTACTACACCGACAGCACGCTGACGAAGCCGTTCCAGCGGCACGACGTGGGCACCGGCGGCGGGGCCGACGAGAAGATCGGCCCGCTCTACGACACGCCGACGCTGCTGGGCGTGTACCGCCAGCCGACCCTGCTGCACGACGGCCGGGCCAAGAGTTTGCGGGACGTGCTGACCGTCCACAACGCCGGCGACAAGCACGGGGTGACGAGCGGGCTGTCGCCGGCCGAGGTGGACGAGCTGGTGGCGTTCCTGAAGGCGCTGCCGTACGAGATGCCGCCGGACGAGACGCCGAACACCGTCAAACACCGGGTGAAGCTGAACCCGGTGACGCTCGATCTGCCGGTCCGTAGCCCGACGCGCTAGCGAGGCAACCGACCTCGCTCGCGCTTCGGGCTACGAACCAAGAGGCTTCCCATGCTCGCCCTGCTGTTGCTGACCGCCACCGGCCCGACCGCCGGGGCCGCCCGGGTGGACATCACCCCGCCGGCCGGCACCCCGATGGCCGGGTACTACGCCTTCCGCGGGGCCGACGGCACCCACGATCCGCTGTACGCCACGGCCGTCGTGCTGGAACGGGACGGCACCCGCGCCGCGCTCGTCGGCCTCGACCTCATCACCCTGACGGCCGAGGTGGTGGCCGACGCCCGCAAGTTGGTCAGCGAGCAAGCCGGCATCCCGCCGACGCATGTGATGGTGTGGGCCACCCACTCGCACACCGGGCCGGTGCTGGCCGACGGCAAGAGCCGGGCCGGGGCGTTCGGCGGCGACCACCCGCTGGCCGTGCAGTTCGCCCGCGGCCTGCCGGCCAAGATCGCCACGGCCGTGAGGCAGGCGGACACGTCCCGGGTGCCGGCCAAGCTGCGGCGGGCGGTCGGCCGGGAGCCGGACCTGGCCTTTAACCGGCGGTTCCACCTGACCGACGGCACGGTCGGCTGGAACCCCGGCAAGCTGAACCCGAAGGTCGTCCGCCCGGCCGGGCCGACCGACGACCGGGTGCCGGTGACGCTGGTGGAAGCCGCCGACGGCGCGAGCACGCTCGCCTGCCAGGTGTCGTTCGCCATGCACCTGGACACGGTCGGCGGCACCGTCTTCAGCGCCGACTACCCGTACCAGATGGGCCGGTGCCTGCGGGCCAGCCTGGGGGACGCGGTGGTGCCGCAGTTCGCAATGGGCTGTTCCGGGGACGTGAACCACCTGAACGTGTCCAGCACGGCCCCGCAGAAGGGGCCGACCGAGGCCGCCCGCATCGGCACCCGGCTGGCCGCCGCGGTACTGCGGGCCATCGACCGGGCCGAACCCGCTGGCGGGCCGATCCGGGCGTCGTCCGCCGTCGTCGATCTGCCGGCGGCGGGCGTGTCCGAGGCCGACCGTCGGGCGTCCGAGCCGGTCATCGCGGCGGCCGTCGGTGGGGTCAAGCCGGCCCCCAAGTTTCTCGACCAGGTGAAGGCCTTCCAGGTGGCCGACGTGGCCGAGCGGGCCGGCAAGCCGTTCCGGGCCGAGGTGCAGGTGATCGCCGTCGGCCACGACCTGGCCTGGGTCGGGCTGCCGGGCGAAATCTTCAGCAGCCTGGGGTCGGCGGTCATCGCCGGCAGCCCGTTCCGCCAGACGGTGGTGGTCAGCCTGGCCAACGGCAGCGTCGGGTATGTGCCGGACCGGGTGGCGTACCCGCAGGGCAACTACGAGGTGGTGAGCGCCCGCGTCGCGGCCGGGTCGGGGGAGTTGCTGGTGGATGAGGCGTTGCGGCAGTTGCGGGCGCTGGTCCGGCCGTGAGCTACTCGAAGAACCGGGCCACCGGCACGGCGAACCCGGGCAGCACGTCGGGCAGGGTGAACTCGTCCCCGTTGTGGAACCGCTGCGGCAGCTCCTCCCCGCGGTACACGGTCGCCACCGCCAGGTCGGGGTCGAGTACCACCACCACGTCCACCCCGGCCATCTCGTACTCGGCCACCTTGAGCCGAATCTCGCCCCGCCGGTCGGTCGGCGACTTCACCTCGACTACGAGTTCCGGCATCACCTCCAGCGGCCCGCTGGGGGTCGGCTGGTCGGCCGGCAGCTTGTCGTAGCTGATGAACAGCACGTCCGCGCCACGGTAGCCCTTCGGGCCGGTGCGGACGAACGTGTCGTTGATCAGCACCCGGCCGAGCTTCCGCGACTTGACGTGGTCCCGCAGCACGTCATACGCGTTGCCACACACCTCGCCGTGTCGCCCGCCCGGCATGGGTAGTCTCCACAGGTAGCCGTCCACCAATTCCACCCCGGACTCGTGCCCGTGCCGGGCGACGAACTCCTCGGCCGTCATCGGGCTGGCGGCGACTGCGACCGTCGGAACACTCATGGCAGACCTCCCAGCCGGCCAGTGTACCTACCCCCACTGCCACCCGCCATCCCGGGTGTAAGCCGTTGGCCCGGCCGGCGGTACACCCCGCCGTCACCTGTCCCGCCGGAGCGAGTCATGTCCGCGAAGCCCGTCGCCCTGGTCACCGGGGCCAACAAGGGGATCGGCAAGGAAACGGCGCGGCAGCTCGCCGCCAGGGGGTACACGGTACTGCTGGCCGCCCGTGACCCCGCCAAGGGCGAGGCGGCGGCGGCCGAGCTGCGGGCCGGCGGCGGCGACGTGCGGTTCGTCAAGCTGGAGGTGACCGATGCGGCCGACCGCACGGCCGCCGCCGCCCACATCGCCCGGGCGTTCGGCCGGCTCGACGCGCTGGTGAACAACGCCGGCGTCCTGCCGGACGGCGGCACCCGGCCGAGCACCGTCAGCGTCGACCAGTTGCGGCAGACGTTCGAGACCAACTACTTCGCCCTGGTGGCCCTCACGCAGGAGCTGCTGCCGCTGCTCAAAGCGGGTCCGGCCGGGCGGGTGGTCAACCTGTCCAGCCAGCTCGGCTCGCTCAAGCTGAACGAGACGGTGGCCGCCGACAACCGGCTGGCCGGGTACAACGCCTCGAAGGCGGCGGTCAACATGTTCACCGTGCTGCTGGCCGGCGAGCTGGCCGGCACGGCGGTAAAGGTGAACGCCGCCCACCCCGGCTGGGTGAAGACGGACATGGGCACCGCCGCCGCCCCGATGGCAGTCGCCGACGGGGCCAAGACAAGCGTCCGGCTAGCCACCCTGCCGGCCGACGGCCCGACCGGCGGGTTCTTCCACGGGGACGACCGGCTGCCGTGGTAGCTGCCTACAATCACACGCCCACACCCGAGGTCCGCCCATACCGTCGCTCGCTGTCGTCTACTACTCCGCCCAAGGTCACACCCACCAGATCGCCGAGGCCGTGGCGGGCGTCACCGTCGAGCTGGTGCGGCTGGCCGACGGCGACATCTAGAACGGGCGGTGGAAGAACGACGCCCAACTGGCGACGCTGACCGCGGCCGACGGCATCGTGTTCGGTAGCCCGACGTACCTGGGCGGGTACGCCGCCCAGGTGAAGGCGTTCATCGACGGGTGCAGCGGCGTCTGGATGAAGCAGGGGTGGAAGGACAAGCTGGCGGCCGGGTTCACCCACAGCCAGGGGCTGAGCGGGGACAAGCTGGCGACGCTCACCGGGTTCGTGGTGAACACCATGCAGCACGGCATCGTGTGGGTGGGCAACGCCGGCCTGCCGGAGGGGGACACGCCGGACAAGGTGAACCGGCTGAGCAGCTTCACCGGGGCGATGGCCCAGAGCGGGTACGGCCAGGCCGTCACCCACCCGGCCGACTGGGAGACGGCCACCCGGTTCGGCACGCGGGTGGGCGAGACGCTGGTGCGGTGGCAGAAGGGTTAGTGAGGTGCGTTCACCCGTCGCCGCATTGCCAGGAGGACGGCCCCAAGTGTCGTTAAACCGATCCCGGCCGTCAGCAGCCACCAATACCAATGAGTCGGTGCCGGCAACGGCGTGCCCAAGTTGTTTGCAATTAGTAACTGCAAATTGCCTTGATTGCGGGCCGACTCAGGTAGGCCGTATGCGATGAGCGTAAATACGTCGTCACTGAGCGGCTTCATCTGAGGTACAACATCGTGCCGTTGGGTGAAAGAGAGTATGGCACCCGGGTTACGGTCTGTCACAACGGTCCTCACCTCGTCCGGTATCGGCCGCCCATCCGGGGCGGGCTTGTAACTCAGTGTGCGGCGAACCGTTGCCACCCCGCCGGCCCCGTCGCCATTGCTCAAAGCGTACTCGCGGATGACCCAGTTGCGACCGGGGTCGAACACCGCCCGCCCGGACTGCACCAGTCGCATTCCGTGCGGGCGTTTACTCACATCGCAGGTGAACTGCCACTCAACACTCCCGTCCGGCAAGGCGGTGAACCGATCAGTTCGGCAGCACGGGCGGTTGATCAGGCGGCTCACTAACACGTCATCGACGGAAACGGCCTGAAGCAAATATTCGCCTTCAATCCGGTCCTGTAAGTGCAGTTGCCCGCTCGGCAATGTCTCCCGCTTAGTAGCTTCGGGTTTTAATGACGTGACGCCAGTTAGCGCCCAGCCACTGCCGCCCGGAGGCCGCTGGACGACAAACTCGTATTCCGGGCCGACGATCTTCCCCTCCCATGATTTGGCGTCGGGGTCGCCGCCCCAATCGTCGCCCGCGCTCCGCTCCAGCGACACGCACCGCCCGTTGCCGCGGACGACCGCCGCGTTGGTCGCCTCCTTCGGTTCGGCCCCCAGCCTCTCCAGCCGGGTCACTGCGCGTACCCGCACCGTACGCGCCCGTGCTGCCGTTTCGTAGTCCGCCCAGCCGAGGGCGGCAGCCCGCAGCAAGCTTTTGTCGGCTGTCGTCGTTTGGGCATTCGCCGATGACCCGAGCAAAGCGACGACCACCGGGGCCACCCCGAGCCAATTGAGAGCCGTCATGATGACCCCTTCAAACCGGGCCGCGATGGTTTAAGAACAGTTGCACTTGCTCGCGGTCGTGTCGAATCGGCAGTTGCAACAGCACGAACTCGACGGACAGGCTCCGCTATTGCCACACGGGTTCTTGGTCAGCGGGCCACTGGTCGGGCAAACAGTTCCAGTGGCCGCCGCACACCCACTGTCACAATTCACGTTGCCGGTCCCGTTGTCCGAACACGACAAGTTGATGGAAAACGCACAGCTGCTCGCACAGGCACAGTACTAAGCGTTTGATGGGATTGTGTTGCAAGCATCGAGGCAAGCCGAACACGTGCTCCGCGGGGTCGTCGCCATCGTCATCTTGTCGCCCGCCAGCAGGGTGACAGACGCGATGAGCGCCACCCCCGCCATGAGACAGCCGTTGCCGAGCCGGGTAAGCCAGTCCATCGTCCGCTCCTTGAAGCGAGTCTGTCCGAACACCCCGCCAGCCGAAGTGGCCGGCGGTCCGCGCCCGCTACTTGGCCGGGGGGTTTGCCCCGGCCAGGGTTTCACCCGCAAGGGTGATCGGGAGTTGGGTCGTGCTGCCGGTCCCGTCCGTCACCCAGAAGCCGGCCACCTGGCGGGCCGCGCCCGCGGTCGCCGGCAAGGTGTATGAGACCCGGAGTCGGGCCGAACCTCCGGGAGGGATGGTCGCCGGTCAGTCGGCCAGAATGTCGTAGCCACAGCCGGTCGTGCCGCCGTACACCGTCACGGGCGCGGCCGACCAGTTCATCACCTCGACGGTGGTCTCCCGCCGTTCGCCCGACATGCCACTCCCGACATCGGCGGTGGTTGGGCGAACCGTCAGCGAGTCCCCACGCACGCGAGCGGTCAGCCCGTCGGCAACGGGGGCAAGGCGGTTGAACGCTGTCAGAGCGAGTACCGTTACCACGCCGGCCGTTCCCACCAGCGGCAGCGTGCCGCCGAGACCGGCCCGCAGCCGCCCGCCGAACCCGGTCCACGGCTGTCGCCAGATGAGCAACAGAAGAATGGCCGTCGCGTCGATGCCGAACATCCACCACGGGTTGGCCTTCGTCGCCCCGAGGCAACCGCACGACGGCACGCCGACCAATCCGAGGTATCCGCTCATGGCCGCAAACGCTGCGAATGTGCCTAATGCGGCTACCCAGGCTACAGTCGCACTGGCTCCGACGATTAGCTAGACGCCGAGGACGACTTCCCACTCGATGGTCAAAAGTTGCACACGTTGGTCAGCCCACCAGCCTGCGGCGGCGGCCGGAACTGTTCCCACAGCACGTGATTTCATGGCCGCTGTGGTCAGCAGCAGCAAGCTGAGGATGATCGGTACGAAACGCTTCACGACTACCCCTCTAGGAGGGAACTGCGGTCGGGAATTGAAAAAAGTCTCAACACAGATGGTCAACTACAGGCAATCAAATTCTGGTGAATTGGCGGAAGTTAGCGATACGCGACACACCATTCGCCCGTTGGAATGCGACGCCTCGACTGCGGCGAAGTCGGTATGAATGCTGCCGGCGAGACCGCCGACGAACGCATCACCGCGTCGCAGATCACTCAAAGAATGCCTTCACCGGCACGGCGAACCCGGGCAGCACGTCCGGCAGGGTGAGTTCGTCGCCGTTGTGCAGCCGCACCGGGAACTCGTCCGGCCGGAAGACGGCCACCGACTGCGACACCGGATCGACCACCAGCACTACCCGCACCCCGGCCTCGGTGTACTCCATCGCCTTGGCCGACAAGACGGCGATGCGGTCGGTCGGCGACCGCACCTCGACCACCAGGTCCGGCGGCACGTCCAAGTCTTCCGGCGGCTCGCCGGCCGGCACCCGGTCGAACCCGACGTACAGCACGTCGGCCCCGCGGACCAGGTTCCCGCTCGTCTTCACAAACGTGTCGTTGGTTGCCACCCAGCCGAGCTTGCGCGGGCGGACAAAGTCGTCCAGTAGCCGGGCCGCCGCGTTGCAGTACACGCCGTGGCGGAACTTCGGCATCGTGCCCCCGGTGGTGGTGGGGTCGTAAGGCGCGTGCTTCCACGTCACCCGGCCGCCGACCAGCTCGACCCCGGTCATGTGGCCGTAGCGGTCGATAAACTCGTCGGCGGTCAGCAGATCGGTCGTCAACGTCGGCAACACCATCCCGCAGTCCTCCGGGGCTACCATGCGGACTGTACCCACCTGCCGCCGGAGCCGCAATGCTCGCCGCCCTAAACGCCCCCGGCCGCCGCGGGCTGGTCGCCAACCTGGCCGTCTGGCTGGGGCTGGTGGTCGCCCTCAACGCCGCCATCTTCGGCCTCGGCTGGAACACCCGCGGCACCGTCCCGAACCCGTGGTTCGCGCCGCCGGGGTGGGTCATCGGCTGCGTGTGGGTGGGGCTGTTCGCCCTGCTGGCGACGGCCCGCTGGCGGCTGCACGACCGGCCGGCGGGTCGCGCCTGGGTGACGGGGCTGCTGCTCGCCTGTCTGGCGTTCCCCGTCTACGCCCAGGCGCCCGGCAGCGTCTGGGCCGGGTTCGCCGGGTCGGTCGGGACGGGTCTGCTGGCGGGGTTCGTGACCGCTAAGGCCGGGCCGGCGTGGGGATTCGTGTTGCCGACCGCCCTGTGGTGCGGGTTCGCCAGTGTGCTGACGGGGACGCAGGTCGGGCTGTTGCGGCTGTGAACGGGCCGCCGGTTGCCTAGTATCACCCCGTCCCCGAGAGGTCGTCTCATGTCCCAGGTGTGGCTCATCACCGGCTGCTCGTCCGGCTTCGGCCGGACGCTGGCCGAGGCGGCGCTGGCGGCCGGGCACTCGGTCGCCCTGACCGCCCGCCAGCCGGACCAACTGGCCGAGCTGGTGGCGAAGCACCCCGAAACGGCCGCGGCGTTCCCGCTGGACGTGACCGACTTGACCTCGGTGGATGCCGCGATCGCCGGGGCCGTCGAGCGGTTCGGCCGGCTGGACGTGCTGGTGAACAACGCCGGCTACGGGCTGCTGGCCGCCCTCGAAGAGACCACCGACGAGCAACTGCGGCGGAACCTGGAGACGAACCTGGTCGGCCCGCTGCGGCTGATGCGGGCGGTGCTGCCCATTTTCCGCAAGCAGGGCGGCGGCCGCATCCTGAACATGTCGGCCGCGGCGGCCATCACCAACTACGCCGGGTTCGGCGTGTACGGGGCGGGCAAGGCGGCCCTGGAGGCGGCGTCCGAGGCGGTGGCCGCCGAGGCCGGGCCGTTCGGGGTGAAGGTGACGTGCGTAGTGCCGGGGCCGTTCCGCACCGACTTCATCGCCCGGTCGCTGGACCGCGCCACCGCCATGCCGGAGTACGCCGGCACCGTCGGCCGGTTCGGCACCATGCTCGGGCGGATCGACGGCAAGCAGGCCGGCGACCCGGCGAAAGCGGCGGCCGCCATGCTGGCCGTGGCGGCCGCCCCGAACCCGCCGGCCCGGCTGGTGCTGGGCAAGTACGCGTACGACAAGTTCGACAAGAAGCTGGCCGCCGTGCGGGCGGACCTCGACGCCTGGGCGGCCGTCGGCAAGCCGACCGACTTCACCTCCTGACCGGGCGGACCCATGCGTGCCTACACCTACCAGCCGGCCGGCGATGCCTACGAGCTGCACCTCGTCGGCCGCCTGACCCCCGACCCGGGGCCGGGGCAGGTCCGCGTCAGTGTCCAGGCGGTGTCACTCAACTACCGCGACCTGATCGCCCTACGGAACAAGGCCGGGCGGCAGGTGGCCGGCGTCGTCCCGTGTTCGGACGGGGCCGGGGTGATCTCGGCCGTCGGGCCGGACGTGACGGCGTGGCAGGTCGGCGACCGGGTGGCCGGCTGCTTCTTCCAGACGTGGGAGGGCGGCCGGTTCGACATGCCGCACCACAAGCACGACCTCGGCGGCACTCTGGACGGCGTGTTGGCCGAGGAGGTGGTGCTACAGGCCGGCGGGGTGGTGCGGGTGCCGGACGGCTACTCGTTCGCCGAGGCCGCCTGCCTGCCGTGCGCCGCCGTCACGGCCTGGCAGGCGCTGGTCGAGCGGGGCCGCCTGCAACCCGGTGACACCGTGTTGACACTGGGCACCGGCGGCGTGTCGGTGTTCGCCCTGCAACTGGCCGCGGCCCACGGCTGCCGGGTGATCGCCACCTCGTCGTCAGACGACAAGCTGGCGAAGGCGAAGGCCCTCGGGGCGAGCGACGGCGTCAACTACCGCACGACCCCGCAGTGGGCCAAGGCGGTGCTGGCGCTGACCGGCGGGCGAGGGGCGGATCACGTCGTCGAGGTGGGCGGGCCGGGGACGCTCGGGCAGTCGCTCCAGGCGTGTGCCGCGGGCGGGCACGTCCACCTGATCGGCGTGCTGACCGGGTTCGGCCCGCCGGCCGACAGCCTGTTCCCGGCGGTGGCCCGCAACCTGACGGTGAACGGCATCTACGTCGGCAGCCGCGACCACTTTGAGGGGCTGAACCGCTTCCTGGTCGGGGCGGGCGTGCGGCCGGTGATCGACCGCGAGTTCACTTTCGAGGCGGCCGACGCGGCGTTCCGCCACCTGGAAGCCGGCCACCACTTCGGCAAGGTGGTGGTGCGGGTCACACCCGGAACAGCCGGGTGACCGGCACACTGAAGCCGGGCAGCACGTCCGGCAGGGTCAGGGTGTCGGTGGCGTGGAACACCTCTTGCACGGCGTGCGTGCGGAAGACCGAGGCCGTCTGGGTGTCGATGTCGAGCAGCACGGCAACTCGCACGCCAGCGTCCAGGTACTCGAAGCACTTCCGCACCTCGTCGCTCCAAGTGGCCGACGGGGACCGCACCTCCACTACCAGCTCGAACGGCGGTTCCATGACCCCGTCTGGGAACGGCCCGCGGGGCAGGTGGGTGTAACTGACGTACAGCACGTCCGCCCCGCGGAGCCGGTCCGGGTTGCGGCCCACCTGGACATGGGTGTCACAGGTCATCACCCGGCCGCGGTCGTGGTCGTCCAGGAAGCGGCACAGGACGTAGTTCGAGTTGCTGGCGACCACCCCGTGGTATCGGTGCGGCATCGGAACCGCCGTGGCAATGCCGTCCAACAGGTCGTGTCCCGGATCCACGCCGGGGCCGGCCATGAATTCGGCGGCGGTCATGAGCCGGACGGCCGGGGCCGGCTGGGCGGGCGGCGGGGTTAAGGTCGCGGCAGACATGGCACCCTCTCTTTCGCCACCAGCATACCTTGCCGGCCACCCCCACCGCCAGTCCGGCGGCAACGCGGCGGCCCGCGTCGACAATCGGCGCGGGCCGCGGCGGTGAGGCTCCGCTCACGTCTTCTTGGCCGACTTCTTGTCGGTCGGCTTGGCGGCGACCGGGGCGGTCTTCTTGGCCCCCTTCTTGAAGATGGCGTCGTACCCCTCGCCGAACTTCTTCTTTTCGGCCAGCCCGATGCGGACGATGCTCACGGATGCGCTCCCCGGTGGCCGCGGACATCGCCCCCTCGGCGGCGCGGCCTCGTGTCAGTCTAGCGCGGCCGGCGGCCGGTGTCACCCGCCGGCCGCCAGCCGGTACAGGATTTCGGCCGCCTGATCCACTTCGGCCAGGCTCACCCACTCGTCGGCGGTGTGCGCCTGGGCGATGTCGCCGGGGCCGAACACTACGGCCGGGATGCCAGCCTCGGCCAAGGTGCTGGCGTCGGTGGCGAACGGCACCGCCCGCCGCAGGGGCACCCGGCCGACCACCGCCCGCACGCTGTCGGCCAGCCGGTCTAAAAGCGGCTCTGGCACCAGCGGCGGCAGTGCCGGGCAGGCGAATGTCACCGTCGAGGTGAACGGGATGCCCGTCTCCCGCAGGGCGGCGTCGGCTTCGGCCACGACGGCGGCGGGGTCTTCACCCGGGACCAGCCGGCGGTCCACCTCGATGCGGCAGCGGTCCGGCACGGTGTTCGGGCTGACCCCGCCGGCCATCACCCCGACGCTTAAGGTCGGCAGGCCGAGGGCCGGGTGCGGCACGCGGGCGGCCAACTCGGCGGCGTGCCGTTCGAGCCGCGTCACCAGCCGGGCGGCGGCGTACACCGCGTTCACCCCGTCTTGTGGGCGGCTGCTGTGGCAGGCCACGCCCCGGGTTTCGACCGTCCAGCGGACCACGCCTTTGTGGCTGGTGACGAGGTCGAGCGAGGTCGGCTCGGCCACCACGGCGAGGTCGGCCCGGACGCCGTCGGCGACCAGTGCTTGCACGCCCAGAAAAGTGTGTTCCTCGTCGATGGTGAAGGCCAGGGTGACGGCCGCCGAACCGGACTTGGGGTTCCGCGCGACCCGAGCGAAGGCGGTCAGCATGGCGGCGACGCTGGCCTTCACGTCGCAGGCGCCGCGGCCGTACAGCTTGCCGTCGCGGACGTGGCCGGCGAACGGTTCGACCGTCATGCCGTCGGCCGGCACCGTGTCCTGGTGGGCTTCCCAGAGCAGGTGGAGGGACGGGTTCGGCGGGGCGAACGTGGCGAGCAGGTTGTCGCGGCCCGGGGCCACCGGACGGCGGTGGACTTCGACCGGCAGGGCGCGGAGGGCGGCTTCGAGGTAGTCGGTGACGCGGCTCTCGTGGACGAGGTGCGCGGCCAGGTCCGGGCGGCCCATCGGGTTGACCGACGGGAGCCGCACCAGGTCCGCCAGCAGTTGGGGCAGGGGGCGTAGCATGTCGGCAGTCATGGGGCACCCCCGCCGTCCAGCCCCTTCCACGCCCGGTACGCCGCCAGATGCCGGCCCGGGTCGCGGGTGACGGCGTCCGGCGGCAGGTAGTCGATGCCGTCGGTGGCCGGGTCGAGCCGCCGGCCGGTGGCCAGCTCGACCACCGCCGGCAGCACCCCGGTGGCCGCCGGCTCGGCCCGCACCCGGTAGTACCGCGTCCCGTCCGTGGCGACCACGCACACGTCCAGCCCGTCGGTCGTGAACCAGCCGGCCGGGAACTCGGCCGCCCGCTCGGCCGGCAGCGGCCACCGGCCGAGCCGGTCGCCGGTGGTGGCGTCCCACAGGCACACCGCCCCGGCCGCGTCGACGGTCACCGCCCGCCGGCCGTCGGCGGCCAGTTCGCCGTCCCGGCAGAACCGGGCGTGCCGCAGGGGCGGGCCGGCCGGCACGCCGGCGGCCGCGTCCCACAGCCGGGCGTTGGTGTCCGACCCGCTCACCAGCACCCGGGTGGCGTCGGCCGACAGGCTGAGCGGCCGCAGGTGCCCGCGGTGCGGGTGGAACCGGGTCAGCCGCCGGTTGGCGTCCACGTCCCACACCTCGACCGCTCCGGCGTACCCGAAGTCGCCGGTCGCCAGCCGCCGACCGTCCAGGCTCAGGGCTGCCCCCTTCTCGGTCTGCTCGGCCGCCGGGTCGAAGGCCAAGCTTACCAGCAGCCGACCGCTGGCCAGGTCGAACACCCGCACCGTCCGCCGCGGCCGGTCGCTGACCGCCGCCCGCCGGCCGTCCCGGCTGACGGCTAGCAAGTCCCACCGGGTGGTGGTCGGCTTCGGGGCGTCCGGCACAGATACCGCCGGGCCGAGCGGCCGGCCGGTGCGGGCGTCCCACACCCGGACGGCGTCGGCGGTCAGGGTCACGACGGCCGCCCCGTCCCGGCTGAACCGGGCGGCCCGCACCCCGGCCGCGTCGAGTGGGGTGCCGGCCGCCCCGCGGGCGCCGACGGCCGCCGGCCCGGGGCCGCCGTACACGCACTCGGCCGCCCCGTCCGGGCTGAACACCGCCCACCGCTTGGCCCGCCGCTCCCGCAGCCGGTCGGCCCGGCCGGTCGGCGGTGCCCCGGCCGCCCGGCCCGGCCGGGTGTCGTACAGCCGGGCCGTGCCGTCGGCGGCGGCCACGAACACGTGCCGGCCGTCCGGCAGAGCGGTCAGCACCCGGATCGAGTCGATGGCCTGAGCGGTCAGGGCGGTCGGGGTGGCCGCGTCGTCGTCCCCCACCTCCCACACCTGGAGGCGACCGCCGGTGGACGCCGTCACCGCCCGGTCGTCCCCCAGGAACACCGCCATCTGGCACTCCCGCTGGGTCTTCAACTCGCCCACCTCTTGGCCGTCGGCCGGGTCGAGCAGGTAGCCGAACGGGTGGCAGGCGAGCAGTCGGGTGCCGTCCGGGCTGTACGCCTGGCTGTTGGCGTACCCCGTGTCTGGCCCCTGCCACTGGCGGGCGCCGGTGTCGGCGTGCCAGGCGGTCAGTTGGAACACCTTGTCGTCGGAGCGGCAGTCGGTCGTCAGCACCTGCTTGCCGTCCGGGCTGAACACCGGCCCGCGGCGGACGTTCCACAGCCGGTCGTTGGCGTCCCGCACGGAACACGGCAGCGGCGGCGTGAGCGGCCGGCCGGTGGCCGTGGCCCATACCCGGGCCTGGCCGGCCTCGTCGGCGGTGGCCAGCTTGGCGCCGTCCCGGCTGAACCCGACGAACGTCGCCCCCGGCACGTCCGGCGCCGGACCGCCCGCCGCCCCGGTGGCCCGGTCCCACAGCCGCACCCCGGGCGGCCCACCGGCGGTGGCGAACACCGCCCCGCCCGGCTTCAGGTCGAGGCCGGCGATCGGCGCCCCGTGTTCGACCGTCCGCAGCAGCCGGCCGGCCGCGTCCCACACCCGGGCGGCGCCGTCCGCCCCGGCGGTGACGGCCCAGCCGCCGTCCGGGCTGAGGGCGATCGCCGTCACCGCCCCGGGGTGGTCGAGCGGCGGGCCGACCGCAGCGCCGCCGCGGATGTCCCAGAGCGTGGCCCGGCCGGACTCGGTGCGGGTGAGGGCCAGCCGGCCGGCGGCGTCGATGCGGGCGTCCGTCAGGGGCGAGTCGTGGGCCGCCAGGCCGACCAGTTCGGGCCGCATGGCCAGCCCGATGCCGACCCGCAGCCGGTGGTCGGCCTCGTGGCCGGGGTCCGGGTCGGCCCGCCAGGCGTGGGCGTGCCAGAGCAGCCCGGCGTCGGCGTCCCCGGCGTCGTAGAACCGCAGGGCGGTGCCCAGGTTGAGCCGGCCCACTTGGCGGCGGGCGTCGTCCTTGGCGTCGGCCTCCCGGCCGGCCGCCTCGACCGCCTCCCGGCGGGCAGTATTGATCCGCACCGCCGCCACCGCTGCCCCCGTGGCCACCGTTGCCAGCAGACCGAACACCGCCGCCAGCAGGGAGGCCACCGCCGGGTTCCGCTTGGCCCACCGCCACGTCTGGCCGACCGGCCCGACCCGCCGTGCCCGCACCGGCCGGCGTTCGGCCCACCGCCGCAGGTCGTCGGCCAAGGCGTCGGCCGACGGGTAGCGGCGGCCCGGCTCTTTCTCCAGACACTTCAGACAGACCGTCTCCAGGTCGCGGGGCACCGCCGGGTTGACCGCCCGGGGCTGGGGCGGCGGGCTGACGAGCACCAGCGACAGGGTCTCGGCCGGGCTGGCCCCCTTGAACGGCGGGCGGCCGGTCAGGCACTCGAACAGCACCGCCCCGAGGGCGTACACGTCGGCCGCCGGGCCGACCGTCTTGAGGTCGCCGCGGGCCTGCTCCGGGGGCATGTACGACGGGGTGCCGGCGACCGCGCCGGTGCGGGTCAGGCCGTCCCCGCCCTCCAGCCGCCGGGCCAGGCCGAAGTCCGTCACCTTCGGGCTGCCGTCGGCCGCCAGCAGGATGTTGGCCGGCTTCAGGTCGCGGTGAATGACCCCCTGGGCGTGGGCGTACCCGACCGCCTCGGCCAGCCGCCGCACCGTTCCGGCGGCCTCCGCCGGGGGCAGCGGCCCGGCCCGCAGGGCGTCGGCCAGCGACCCTCCGCCGACGTACTCCATGGCGAAGTACGGCAGCCCGCCGGCCCGGCCGGTGTCGAACACCTGGGCGATGCCGTGGTGCTGGAGCCGGGCGGCCGTCTCGGCCTCGGCCAGGAACCGGGCCACGTCCTCCGGCCGGGCGTAGGCGCCGGCCAGCACCATCTTGACGGCCACCGTGCGGTTCAGCCCGTGCTGGGTGGCCCGGTACACCACGCCCATGCCGCCCCGGCCGAGTTCCCCCTCCAGGGCGTACCCCGGCACTTCCGGCGGCGGCCCGGTGTCGTCCCGGGTGGTGTCGGCCGCCAGGCCGACGGTTGACCGGTCGGCCGACGCCCCCCCGGCCATCGCCTCCACCTGCCGGGTGAACGACCCCCGCTCGTCGCTCATGCCGCCCTCACTGTCGGGTCGCCGGTGCCGGCACTGTAGCCGCCGGCCGCCCCTGCCGCCACCCGTCCGCCGGCCGTATAACGCAACTCACCCCCGGAGCCGCCGATGAAGATCCACGAGTACCAGGCCAAGGAGCTGCTCGCCGCCGCCGGCGCCCCCATCCCCCGGCACATCGTCTGCCGGTCGGTGGACGAGGCCGAGGCGGCCTTCCACCAACTGGCCGGCAACGGCGGGGCCGTCATCAAGGCCCAGGTCCACGCCGGCGGCCGCGGGGCCGGCCAACTGGTCGGGTACGCCGACAAGCTCGGCGGGGTGAAGTTCGTCACCACCCGGGAGAAGGCTCAGGCCGTAGCCCAGGCCATGCTCACCCACAAGCTCAAGACCAAGCAGACCGGGCCGGACGGCCAGCCGGTGAACACCCTGATCGTCCAGGCGGACGCCGAGCCGGTGAAGGAGTTCTACCTGGGCATGGTACTCGACCGGGCCAGTGGCCTGCCGGTGCTTATGGCGTCCGCCGAGGGCGGCATGGACATCGAGGAGGTGGCCCACCACAGCCCGGAGAAGATTCTCAAGGTGCCGGTGGCGCCGGAGACCGGGCTGCTGCCGTTCCAGGCCCGCGAACTGGCCTACCGCCTCGGGTTCACCGCGGACCAGGCGGACAAGACCGCCGTCATCATGCTGGCCCTGTCCAAGGTGTACTTCGCCAAGGACGCCAGCATCGTGGAGGTGAACCCGCTGGCCGTCACCAAGTCCGGCGACGTGGTGGTGCTGGACGCCAAGATCGACTTCGACGACAACGCCGCCTTCCGGCATAAAGACATCGTCGCACTGCGGGACGAAACCGAGGAGAACCCGGTCGAAATCCGGGCCGGTAAGGCCAATCTGAACTACATCCAACTGGACGGGACGATCGGCTGTCTGGTGAACGGGGCCGGGCTGGCGATGGCTACCATGGACATCGTGAACTACCACGGGGGTAGCCCGGCCAATTTCCTGGACGTGGGCGGCGGGGTGACGGCCGACGCCGCCATCGAGGCGTTCCGCATCATCCTGTCGGACCCAAAGGTCAAAGGAGTGCTGGTCAACATCTTCGGGGGCATCGCCAAGTGTGACCTGATCGCCGAGGCGCTGGTGAAGGCCGGGCGGGAGGTGGGGTTCCGGGTGCCGGTGGTGGTGCGGCTGGAGGGCACCAACGCCGACAAGGCCCGGGTCATCCTGGACGGGGTGCGGGGCGAGCTGCCGATGATCCGGCCGGCGGCGGGGTTGACCGAGGCGGCTAAACTGGTGGTGGAGCTGAGCAAGTGACCGGAGGGCCAGCCATGACCCCGACTGCACCCGCCGGGCTGATGACGGCCGAGGAGTTTTACGACTGGGCGTGTCTCCCGGAGAACGCCGACCGCAAGTGGGAGCTGGACGACGGAATACCCGTGGAGATTCCGACCGTGCCACCGCCGGGAGAACTTCACGGGGTCATTTGCTGGGTCGTGGCGTTCGTGTTGGGCAAGTACCTGTACCACCGCGGGGCCGGGTACCTCTGCACGAACGACACCGGGCTGATCGTCCGCCGCCGGCCGGATGTGGTTCGGGGGCCGGATGTCATGTTGTTCCTGACCAGCAAACCGACCGGCCGGTTGAACCGCGGCTGGGCCGACCAAGTGCCTCATCTGGTCATCGAAGTGTACTCCCCGTCTGACCGTCCGGGCAAACTGAACCGGCGGATCACACAATATCTGAAGCGGGGCGTGCCGTTGGTCTGGGTCGTGTACCCCGAAGACCGATCCGTTGACGTGTATCGTCTGGGTGCGCAGACGGTCAGCCTGATCGAAGGCGGCGACGACCTGTCCGCCCCGGACGTGCTGCCCGACTTCGCCTGCAAGGTGTCCGACCTGTTTGCCCTGCCCGGCACCCCGCCGGCCGCCTGAAACCCCCACGAGATCGCCCCCATGTCGCGGACACGGACCGTCGCGCTTCTGTTGCTGGCCGCCGGCTGCGGCCCGACGACCCCCACCACACCGAGCGCTCCCAACCAGGCGACGGCCGTCGCCGCCGCCTCGAAGGCGGTGCAAACTGCCGAAGTCAAACCGCCGCCGGCAATCACCCCGACCGCGACGGCTGATCTGCCGGCCGCGACGGCGGCGGCGACCAAACTGCTCGCCGCGCTCCAGGCCGGTGCCGCCGACGTGTCGGCCGTCGCCCCGGAGTTCCAGAAGGTGCTCGCCGGCGGCGACGACGGCAAAGCCGCCTGGGCCACAGAACAGTACCTGCGCACCTTCGCCGGCAAGGTGTCGCCGACCGCCCCGGCGGTCGCCGCCCTGCCGGACGGGTCGGTACTGGCCGTCGCCCCGCCGACGCCGGGCAGCGGCCGGGTTGTGCTGAAGCTGACCAAGGCCGGCGACATCTGGCAGGCGGCGTGGCTGCACCAGGGGCCGGCAGGCCCGGTGCCGGAGCTGGCCGCCGGCCCCGACCTCGCCCAGCGGTTCGCCGTGGCGGCGTTCGTCGAGCCGGCGCTCGCCAACCAGCCGCGGCTGGCGGAAGCCGCCCTCACGGCTGCCGGCCGGGCGGCCGTCGCCCCGCCGCTGGGCAACGACCCGCTCGGGTTCAGCCGCGGCATCCTGTCCCAGAAGCTGGCCAACTTCCGCGGCGCCGCCACCGGCTACATTCTGACCGGCAGCGCAGGCGAACTGATCGAGCCGAACGGCGACAAGCGGCCATTCAAGCTCATCCCGACAACCGGCGGGGTGGCCGACTTCGAGCCGCGCTAATCGCTACGCCGGGCAGATTCGGACTCGCCCTCAAAATCTTCGCAGGCGGAAGGATTTGACCGGCCGTCATCCCGGTCCTAAACACCGGGTGGTGAGTGTCACGCCCGACACGAGCCGCTTCGACCCGCCGGCCCATGACTAGCACTCTCCTGCCTGGCCTCGTTGACACCACCCTGCCGGGGTTAACCACCCGGCTGGTGTGGACGGCCGCCGACCTGCGGTCGCACGCCCTGGCGGTCCTCACGGCTACCCGCCTGTACCTGGTGCCATCCGACGCCGTGCTGGTGCCGGGCATCGCCGCCGAGTTGCGGGCCGGGGTGGACGTGGACGCGGCCCTCGGCCGGGCGGCCGTGGTCGTCGAGCTGAGCCTGGTCCGCCGGCTGGAACTCGACCTGCCGCGGGACACCCTGGTGGTGGACGGCACGACGACGGTGCGGTTCGCCACCGCCGAGGCGGCCGATACGGCGTTCACCGCCGCCTGGAAGCGGCTGGGCGACTGCTACCACCTGACCCCGTACAAGCGGGTGGGCTGGGACGCCGCCCGGCAGCCGGTGTGCGCCATGCTCGGCGTGCTGGCCGGGGTGTTCGTGCTGGGGCTGGGGCTGTACGTGGTGAACGACACGGTCGGGCCGCCGCCGGACGTCCTGGCCCCGCTGTTCAACTGGCGGTGGGTGTGCGGGTTCGGGGGCGGCGTGCTGGCCTGCCTCCAGGTGTGGCTGTACCGCCGGCTGACCATCGCACCAGAGCGGCTGGAAGTGACGAAAGTGGGGGCCGGCTGATGCGCCGCGACGACGTGCAGGCAATGTTCAAGCGGATCCCCGAGGTCGACCACACCAAGGTGTGCCTGGTGCTGGCCGGCGGGCAGATCGTCAACGTGGACCTGCTGTACCGGCTGGATGACACGTTCGTGACCGTCCGCGGCCGCGAGGCCGGGTCGAACGACGAGGGGCGGGCGTTCTTCCTGCCGTACGAGTCCATCAGCTACATGAAGATCGAGCGGATGGTGCTGATCGCCGAGCTGGAGTTCATCTTCGGGGTGGCCCAGAAGGTGCCGGCCGGCCCGCTGCCGGGCGAGGTGGGCAAGTCGGCCCTCACCGTCACCCCCATGCCGGCCCCGCCGACCGACCCGGCCGGCATCGCCCGGGCTAACCTGCTGGCCCGCATCCAGGCCGCCCGCACGTCGGCCGGGGTGCCGAACAAGGTCGGCTAACGGTTCGTTGCCCGACGCGCTAGCGAGGACGATTTTCCCTCGCTAGCGCGTCGGGCTACGAACCGTTAGCCCGTCCACCACCCAACAGCCCGGCCAGTGTGGCCCCGGCCCCCGGCAGTGGGTCAGCACTCGCTCGTCTTCGCAGCCGACGTCTTCCAGGGCGTCGGCCAGCACCGGCAGGCGGTCGAACCCGGCGTCGGCGGCGACGCCGGCGGCCAGCGCGACCACCGTCGGCGACTTCCAGGCGTCGGCGAAGTGGGGCAGGGTGGGGTGACCGAAGATGTCCCGCACCACCGCGGCGGCCGGGTCCGGGCCGACCTCGACCGCCCTGTAGTTGGTCAGTAGGTCTGCCTCCCAGACCACCGATGGGGCGGTCAGCCGTGGGAAGTCGGCCAAGATACGGCCGGCCACGCGGGCGACCGTCACCGACCGATTGCAGCACGCTTGAGCCAACTCGGCAGCCGCTGTGGCGTACCGAGCGACCGCGGATGCGACTACATCGGGTGCAGTCGGCGTGTCCGTCAGTCTGCGCCAGTCGCTCTGGGCCGCGATCAGGCGGCGGTTGACCTCCCGTCGGACTTCCTGCAACTGGACCCCGGACGCCCGGCCGTCGGCGAATCGTTCGGCCATTTCCACCGCCGCCCGCAGGTCGTCGTGCGGCAGCCGGTCCCAGACGGTGCGGGCGGCCCCGCACAGCACCAGCCGCAGCTTGCGGCGGACGCTGAGGGTTTCCGGGGTGCGGTGGTCGGGGAAAAGGATGGTGAGCAGCCCGGCGGCGGTGGTGGCGGCGAGCCAGTCTCGGTCCAGCGACGGGCGGCGGCGGGCCATGTGGCCATCTTACGGCTAGCTGCCGAACGCCGGGTTGTAGTCCGGGATGTGGCTGAACGCGATCCGCGTCGGGGCCGCCTCCTCGCTGCCCCAGGCCGTGCCGAACCGCACCGAGTGCTTGCCGAACGTCCGGTTGGCCGTGTCCATGGCGTGCGACAGGGCCGTCACCCGGCGGTCGAACTCGAACAGGCTCTGGGTCGAGCTGCGGGCCGGCAGCAGGTCGGCCAGCACCATCCACACCTGCTTCGGCTGGGCGGCGTCCGCCGGCCGGCGTGCCCACAGGTCGCTCATCGCCCGCAGCAGGTTGAGCGTGTCCTGGCACTGTGGCACCTTGCACCCCACGTCCCACCGGCCGCCGTCCTCGTACCGCAGCCCGACACTAATCGCCCCGGCCCAGTAGTCCATCGTCCGCAGCCGGGCGGCCGCCTTGTGGGTCAGCTTGCTCAGCACCCCGAACGCCCCGGCGTCGGTCCGCAGCTCCGGCGGCAGGACGTGCGAGTGCCCGCACGTCCGGGTCCGCTGGCGGGCCTCCCGCACTTCCTCCCCCCGCAACAGCCAGAACCACCGCTCGCCGTGGACTTTGCTCCCCCAGACCGTCGAGAGCTGCTTGACCGTCAGCCGCAGCAGGTGCTGGACGGTGGTGACGCCGTGGCGGTGGAACCGCTGCTCCATCCGCGGGCCGATGCCGGGGAAGTCGGTCAGCTTGAGCGGGTACAGCTTGCCCGGCAGGTCACGGCCCTCGATCAGGGTCAGCCCGTCCGGCTTTTGCATGTCGCCGGCCACCTTGGCCAGCATGACGTTGGGGCCGACGCCGACGGAACAGGTGAGGTAGTCGCCGACCCGGGTGCGAATCTCCTGTTTGATGCGGCCGCCGATCCCCGCCGCCCGCTCGGGGTTGCGTTCGTCCCCGATCAGCTTGCAGGCCAGCTCGTCGATGGACCTGACCCGGTCCACCGGCAGGCATCGGCCGACCGCCTTCACGATCTGGTGGTGGACCTCGGTGTAGCGGTCGTGCCGACCGGTGCGAAGGAGCAGGCCCGGGCACAGCCGGCGGGCCTCCCAGATGGGGGTGCCGGTCTTGATGCCGAACCGCTTGGCCTCGTAGGAGCAGGCCAGCACGCAGGTGGCATCGGTGTCGCACGCCCGGACGGCCACCGGCTTGCCGCGGAGGGTCGGGTCGTCCTGCTGTTCGACGGAGGCGAAGTAGGCGTTCATGTCCACGAACAGGTGGCGTAGCGGCTGGCAGTGTGGCACGGCGGACCCCGGGGGTTGGTAGTAGTCAGATGTCCACCGACAATAGATAAGTAACTTTTTGTTCAGTATCAAGGGAGAAGGCGGGAACCGGGTGGGCAGCGGGGCGGCAGAAGTGGAGGAGGCCCGGGTGGAGTTGCATGGAGTTCGGCTCGGCTGTGCCAGCCGCGTGGCCTGGCAGAGGCCGAAAGCCGCATACGTATGTATTTCAAACACGGTCCTGTCTTGCGCTCAACCATGGCCTGCCACAGGGACACACGATGCCGCGAACCTTCTTTCCCTGCACGGGCGAAACGCTGGCCTCTCTAACCGGCGTCTTCGACTTCCTGTGGCCGACTGCTACTGCTCTCTGGAATCTGCGGTGGCAGGTCGGCGGCCTCTTGGCCGCAAGCCCCAACATGGACGAACCAACGCTCATCGGGCGGTTTGTCGCGGGCAGCGGCATCCACGGGGCAAACCTTCGCCGGGCGTGTGTGGAGCAGACCTGGGATCAGCAACAGCAAAGACTCGCCGAAATCTTACTCACATCCACATTCTCCCTGTACGAGGGCTGGTGCGAGCGAGTCCTCGGGGAAGTAGGGTTGGCTGTAGGAATCCACGTCAAGGCTATGCATTTCGACAACACTGGGCCCGAGCGGAGTTCCGAACAAGGGTGTCGGCGTCATTCTTCGCCACATCGCCACAAACCCGTCGGCGTTCCTGTCTGCCGCTATCTACCCTGACTTGGTGAAGCACCGGAGCTATGCCCTCGCATACCTCCAACCCATGCTCAAGTGCTACCGATTCTTCAAACAGGTCCGGAACTGCCTGATGCACGCCGGTGGCCTTGCCGACCAGAAGTGCGTGGACGACTATACCGTCTTCGCCGCCGTGGCGACCTGCACCGCCCTCGGGGTGAAAGAGGTTCCTGCCCACAGCCCGCCAGCCGTCGGCCAGCCCGTGCCGCTCGTCCTCCGCGGCGTCGTTGGCATGACCGCCGTCGTTCGCCACCTCGTCGTCACGCTCGACGCCGAACTTGCCCGACACAAAGTTGCAGAAGAGGTGTTCGTCCGCCGCTGGCGGGGTTTTTACCCCGGACCAGTCACGCTCCCGTATAATCCTATTAGGCGGACGGCACGCGTGGCACGCCTGACCAAGAAAGTGATGGGTTTTCCCGCTACCGGCACGGCGGCCGAACTGGAGACATTTCTCAAGCAGCGTACTCTCGTTAACTGACTCCCAACGTCATCGGAACACAGAAGGGTTCGCCGGCTACTACTCCCGACGACCTCCGCCGGCAACTGGGAACCATGTTCATCCAGGCTCACGAAGTAGCCGAGGCGGTGGTGCGGACGGCACCCCTGAAGCACGCGGCGGCTTGGAACGGTCCCGCTGGGCATCTGTGTGCGGTTCGCCGCCGGCCTCCTTCTACGGGGCCATGAACGCCGAGGGGCCGAGAACGCTGCCGGCGAGGGTGAACCTGCTGCCCGCCGTGGGCAAGTCGTGGGTCGTGCTGGGGTCGTCCTCAGTGGCTGACGCCCACCGCTCGCCGACACCTTCTGGCCCCGTAATCCATGACCTACACCTCGCTGAGGGCCAACCTTGACGTTCTGCGGCTTCAGGTCGGGGTGGATCACACGCCGGACGTCCACTCGAGGTCGAGAGCGCAGCATACCGTCCCCATGCCGCCTCCAGCAGGTCGAAGCCCGGGGCCGGCTCCACCGTATAATGCCGGCCGGGGAGGTGTGTCATGCCGGGGCGTGTGGTATTGGCCATGAGCGGCGGGGTGGACAGCAGCGCGGCCGCGCTGCTGCTCCAGCGGGCCGGGTACGAAGTCATCGGCCTGTTCATGCGGACCGGCGTCCACATTGAGGCCGCCGACCAGCGGGCCGACCGCAAGAAGGGCTGCTGCTCGGCCATCGACGCCGGCGACGCCCGGCGGGTGGCCGACAAGCTCGACCTTCCGTTTTACGCCCTCGACTTCGAGCGGGAGTTTTCCGGCATCATCGACCGCTTCGCCGCCGAATACGCCCGCGGCCGGACGCCGAACCCGTGCGTCGAGTGCAACACCCTGCTGAAGTTCGGCGAGCTGTGGACGTTCGGCCGGAAGCTCGGCTGCGACTTCGTGGCCACCGGGCACTACGCCCGCGTCGTGGCCGGCCCCGGCGGGTCCGAACTGCACGTCGCCCGCGACCCGGAAAAGGACCAGAGCTACGTGCTCCACGGCATCAAGCGGCAGGTGCTCGACCACCTGCTGTTCCCGCTTGGCGAGCTGACCAAGCCGGAGGTGCGGCAACTCGTCCGCGACGCCGGGCTGGGCGTGGCCGACAAGCCGGACAGCGTCGAGATTTGTTTCGTGCCCAGCGGCAACCATGTGGACGTGGTGCGGGCGCGCCGCCCCGAGGTGGCAACGGCCGGGGTCATCCGCGAGAAGGACGGCACGGTGCTGGGCGAGCACGACGGCATCGACCGCTTCACCGTGGGCCAGCGGAAGGGGCTGGGCGTCGCCGCCGGCAAGCGGCGGTTCGTGCTGGAGGTCATCCCGGCGACGCGGGAGGTGGTGGTCGGCGACGCCGACGACCTGTTGGCCACCGGACTGACCGCGTCCGCCGTCAACTGGCTGACCGACCCGCCGACGAGTCTAGAGTGTGTGGCGAAGGTCCGCTACCGGCACGCCGGCAGCCCGGCGACGGTGTCGGCCACGCCCGACGGCGGGGCCAGCGTGCGGTTCCACGAACCCGTATCGGCCGTCACACCGGGGCAGGCGGTGACGTTCTACCAGGGGTCGCGGGTGCTGGGAGGCGGCTGGATCGAGACATCCGAGCGGGCCTGATTCTGCCGGTTGTCGGGAATAGTTTCGCCCGCCGAAGGCTCGTGGGTGTGCCGGTAAAGGCACCACCGGGACACATCTCTGAGGACTCTCCCATGCGTAAGTTACTGTTGGCCAGCGGGTTGGCAGCGGTCGGCGTGTTCGCCGTCGGGTGCGACACGGCCACCAGCGGGGCCAAGAAGGCCGAGGACACCGCGAAGGGTGCCGCCAAAGGCGCCCAGGTGGCCGCCGACAAGGCCAAGGACGCTGCCGCCGTCGCCGGCGACGCCGCCAAGGAGACCGTCGTCAAGCCGGTCGAGGGCATGTACGAGAAGGTGGAAGAGAAGCTCAAGGCGATGTCCGGCGACACCCTGACCAAGGCCAAGGAACAGTTCGAGGCGGTCAAGAGGTTGGTGACGGAGTTCAAGGCGTCGCCGGCCGAGGGCATGGCCGCCATCAAGGACAAGCTGATGACGGCCGTCACCGAGCTGAAGAAGCTGGTCGGGCTACGAGCCAAAACCCCTACGCCGCCCGGCTGGTTGCCCGTTCGACCGCGCTACCGCACAGCCAACCCCGCACTTCGGCAGCGGTCATCGTCACCAGCACGTCTAGCTCGCCGCCCACCCGCTGCACTGCCCGCTCGGCCAGCCAGGTCGTCCGTACCGTCGGCTCGGCCAAGAGGACCGCGCGTTCGCCGGCCGGGGTCCGCGGCACGCTCCGCAGCGGTTGCGTCGGGAACAGCCAGTGCCCGGCCCCGGCCGGGCCGTCCGGCAGCCCGTCGGCCAGGGCGGCCGGCGCGAGCAGCCGGAACCGGGCAGCGACGTTAGCCGGGCCGTTCTCGTCACCGCGATAGACGGCCACTGCCCGGGAGTCGGGCTTCGCCCCCGGCAGCTTGCCGCGGGCCGGCGACCCGGTGACGGCGTCGGCGAGCAACGTGTGGAACTGGCCCACGTCGGCCACGCCCCGCACCCGCACCCGCCAGCCGACCCCGGCCTGCGGATGCACCACCCGCACCACCTCGTCGTCCAGCAGGTTGAGCAGCCCGTCGAGTTCGGCCAGCCGGGGGGCGAGCGATGCCGTCGCGCGGACGGCGTCGGCCAGCCCGGGGGTGCCGCGGGCCGCCTTGCGGGCGTCGGCCGACGCCGCCAGCACGCTCACCGCGTCGTCCGCCAGGTCGACTACGTCGGCCGGCAGCGGGCGGACACGCGGCCGGGCGGCCTCCCACTCGCGTTGCAGCTCGGGGCGGAAGAAGAACAGGGCCGGCACGCCCCAGCGGTCCCGCGTCGGGGCGGCGGCGGTCAGGGCGTCGCGGAGCCGCCGCAACAACGGCACGGCGGCGGCGGCCAAGTCGGGGGCGTGTGGTGCGGCGAACCGCGGCGGGGCGACCAACGTGAGCATCCGGCGTCCTCCGTGACGGCGACGGCAGATTAGCCCATAACGCGGGGCGGCGGGCAAGGGGAAGGTGGGGCGGCGGCGGAAGAACCGGCGGGGCGGTGTCGGGGTGTCGGACGACGGGTCAGATTTGGCCGGCCGGCAACAGCACGAACCGGCGGAGGAACACCCGCCGGCCCGGCTCGTGGACGCCGTAGCCGACGTACAGCGGCCGGGCGAACCCGCACCGGGCCTGAAGTTCCGCGCCCGCGTACCACTCTCGGGACTCGCCGAACTTGTGCGGCGTCCGCTGGAGTTGCTCGTAAATCCACTTGAGGGCGATGACGAACGCCCGGAACCGCCCTTCCGCCCGCGCCTGTTCCGCCAGACGGCGGAGTTCGTCCAGCAGGCCGGACGGCTGGACGACGACGTGCTGTTCGTCGGTCACAGCGGTTCCCCGAGTTCCCGCTCCAGTTCGGCGATGAACTCGCTCAGCGGCGGCCCCTTGGGGCCGTGGAACATGTCGTGGACCTCCGCTGTGGTGAGCGGCTGGTACGGCACGAGCTGTTCGAGCAGCGAGTAGCTGTCGGCCTTGTAGCCGTCCCGCTCGGCCCGGGTTTTGGCCAGCTCGCGTTCCAGTTCGGCGAACCGCCGGGCTTGGTCGTCCATCGGGGCGTCGCCGCCCGCCGGGGTCGGCACTTCCGGGTCTTCGTCCATCGCTCGCCCTCCAGGGTGTCAGCCGTTCAATTCGACCGCCTCTTCCCAGTGCTCGTACAGCCCCGCCAGCGTGGCTTTGGTCGCCGCCAAGGCGGCCATCGTGACCTTCAGCCGAGGGGCGTCGCGGTACACCTCGCCGCCGGCCAGCACTGCCTCCAGGTCGGCCGCCTTCGCCTCCGCCGCCTGGATGTCGGCCTCCACCTCGGCCGCCTTCTTGTACGGGAACTTCCGCTTCCGCTTCACTTTGGTGGTGGCCGTCGCCGGGGCCTCCTCAGCGGGCTTACGCCCGCCGCTCGCCTTGTCCCCCTTCGTCTCCCGCTCGCGGGCGGCCCGTAGCAGCTCGTAGGTGTCGTAGTTGCCGTACACCACCTCCGTCGTGCCGCCCTCGAACACGATCAGCATGTCGGCCACCTGGTTCAAGAAGTAGCGGTCGTGGCTGACCACAATGCACGTCCCGTCGAACGCCTTGAGGGCGTCTTCCACGGCGTCGCACGCCCAGATGTCGAGGTGGTTTGTTGGCTCGTCCATGATGAGGAGGTTCGAGGACGTCGCGGCGAGTCGCGCGAGCGCGGCTTTCCCCTTCTCGCCGCCGGAGAGCTGGCCGACGTTGTGGTGGACCAGGTCACCGGAGAGCCCGAATCGGGCGAGGATGTCGCGGACGTCCCCTTGCTCCCAATCCGGCTCGTCCTCGGGCCAGACCGCGCGGAGAACGGAGGTGTCGGGCGGGAGCGATTCCAACCCCTGGTCGTGATAACCGATCAGGACCTTATGGCCGAGCTTGACCTCACCGCCGTCGGGCGCGACCTTGCCGATCAGGGTCTTGACCAGCGTGGTCTTTCCGGCCCCATTAGGCCCGAGGACGCCGACGCAGTGCCCTCGAAGCACCGTCAGGTTGAACTCCTTGAACAGCGGCTTGTCGTACGATTTCGTGAGCTTGATGGCCTCGATGACGATGTCACCCGAGCGGTCGACCTCACCGAATCCCATGACCGGGCCGG